>NZ_JBLWIT010000001.1:0-1450 GCF_048381435.1 Rhodococcus mengyinensis
GTCGAGGATGTCGAGGTCGCCGACCGGGCTGTCGGGATCGGCCACCGCTGCCTCGAGGAGTCGGGTGAATCTGTCGGCGAAGCCGCGGACGGTGTCCTCGTCGAACAGGTCCTGCGCGTATGTCAGCGCGGCGGTCAATCCTCGAGCGGCACCATCGCGGTCGACGCGTTCACTCACCACCAGGGTGAGGTCGAACTGGGTGGCGGTGTGGTCGATGTCCTCGATACGGGCGGTCAGTCCCGCCAGTTCGATCTTCGGGTGCTCTTGGTTCTGGAAGACGAGCATCACCTGGAACAGTGGGTGTCGGGTGGTCGATCGTGTCGGGTTGAGGGCTTGTACCACCCGTTCGAACGGCACGTCGGCGTGCTCGAATGCGGCCAGGTCGGTTTCTCGCACCGTCGTGAGCAGTTGGGTGAAGCTGCTGGCAGCGTCGACTGGGGTTCGCAGTGCGAGGGTGTTGACGAACATGCCGACCAGGTCGTCGAGGGCCGGGTCGCCGCGGCCGGCGACGGGGGTGCCGATCGCGATATCCGCGGTGCCCGATGTTCGGGCCAGGAATATCGCGAATGCGGTGTGCAGCACCATGAACACGGTCGCGGTGTGTTGTCGTGCGCGTTCGGCTGCCGCGCGGTGGGTGGGCGCGTCGATGGTGAACGTGTGTGTTCGTCCACGGTGGGTGACGGCGGGCGGTGTTCGGTTCCCGGGTAGTTCGAGCTGTTCGGGCAGACCGTCGAGGGTGAAACGCCAGTAGGTCAGCTGTTGCGCGAGCAACGAGTTCGGGTCGTCGTCGGAGCCGAGCAACTCCCGTTGCCACAGGGTGTAGTCGGCGTACTGCACCGTCGGTGCGCTCCAGGCGGGTGGGTTCCCGTGGGTGCGCGCGGTGTAGGCGGCCATGAGATCCCGGGCCAGCGGGGCGATCGAGGAGCCGTCGGCGCAGATGTGGTGCAGCACCACGGCGAGCACGTGCTCGTTGTCGGCCGTCTCGAACAGGGCGGCCCGCACCGGCACCGATGTGGTGACGTCGAACTCGGCGGAGGCCATCGACAGCAGTCGCGTGGCGAGCTCGTTCTCGGTCACCGCGGCGGTGGCGAATCCGCCGCTGATCTCGGCCGCCGGGACGACCACTTGGTGCGGGCCGGCCTCGGATTCGGGGTAGATCGTCCGGAGGGTCTCGTGCCGGTCCACCACGTCTGCGATCGCTGCCAGCAGTGCGGCCGTGTCCATGGTTCCCGACAGGCGCACGGCGAAGGGGATGTTGTAGACCGGTGAGTGTGGGTCGAACCGGTTGAGGAACCAGATGCGTTGCTGCGCATACGATAGCGGGATGTGTTCGGGTCGGGTCCGCGGAACCAGGGGTGTGCGTGCACCCGCAGCGGCCCGGGATTCGAGCCACGTCGACAGTGCCTGCACCGACGACGCCTCGAACAGCACTCGCATCGGTACCCGCGCA
>NZ_JBLWIT010000002.1:0-15272 GCF_048381435.1 Rhodococcus mengyinensis
ATCGAGGTCACCTTCGACATCGACGCCAACGGCATCGTGCACGTGACCGCCAAGGACAAGGGCACGGGCAAGGAGAACACGATCAAGATCCAGGAGGGTTCTGGACTGTCCAAGGAAGAGATCGACCGGATGATCAAGGACGCCGAGGCTCACGCTGCCGAGGACGCCCAACGCAGGGAGGAAGCGGAGGTCCGCAACCAGGCCGAGTCGCTGGTGTACCAGACCGAGAAGTTTATCAAGGACAACGAGGACAAGGTGCCCGCCGACGTCAAGGAGAAGGTCGAGTCGTCGATCACGAATGCCCAGGAGAAGTTGAAGGGCAGCGACGTCGCGGCGATCAAAGAGGCCATCGAAAAACTGTCCACCGACTCGCAAGCCTTGGGCCAGGCGATCTACGACGCGCAGGCGAAGGACTCGGCCGCCACCGGCGGTGGGAACGGTTCCCCGGGTGGGGACGAGGAGGTCTTCGACGCTGAGGTGGTGGACGAACCCGGACGGGAGGACAACCGATGAGCAGCAGCGAGCGCCGCAACGGCAACAAGCCGCCGCGGGAACCGATCTCGATCACCGACAAACGCCGCGTCGATCCGGACACCGGCCGGGTGCGCGAGCACACTCCGAGCCAGCCCGTCACCCCGACCCCACAACGGGAACCCCCGCCGACCACGTCCGACGCGGAGATGCACCCCGGTGACCGCGCCGATCGGGCGGCGCGCGAACACCCTGATCGAGTGCCGGAGTTGACCGCCGATCTGCAGCGGGTGCAGGCCGAGTACACCAACTACCGGCGCCGGATCGAACGCGACCGACACGCGGCAGTCGAGGCCGCGACGGCGTCGGTGGCGGCGAAGTTTCTCGGGATCCTCGACGACCTCGATCGAGCCCGCGAGCACGGCGACCTCGAAACCGAACCCCTGCGTGCGATCGCGGCCAAGCTCGATGCCATCCTGACCGGCCTGGGAGTGGCCGCATTCGGTGAAGAGGGCGACCGCTTCGATCCCACCTTGCACGAAGCGGTCCAGCACGAAGGTGCCGGGGGCGATCCCGTCGTGGGCAGGGTGCTGCGACGCGGCTACACCTTCGGGGACCGCAAGGTGCTGCGGACCGCGACGGTCACCGTGGTCGAGGGGCCCGCTTCGCCGGGGAACGGCACGGGCACCGCCCCGGTCGACGGTGCCTGAGACACCGCACACCAGCCTGACAACGCCGATCTCGGAGCGCACGGCGCTCTCGTCGCAGCCAGGAGAGGAAAGGAGGATGCCAAGTGTCGCAGCAGGAATGGCTCCACCGCGACTTCTACGCCGCTCTGGGTGTCCCTTCGACGGCGTCGGCCGGGGAGATCAAGAAGGCGTACCGCACATTGGCTCGGGAGCTGCATCCGGACGCAAACCCGCACAACACCGAGGTGGGGGATCGGTTCAAGGCGGTCAGTGAGGCGTACGCGGTGCTCTCGGACCCCGCCACACGCAAGGATTACGACCGCGTGCGCCGGCTGCTCCGATCCGGAGCGTCCACCGGGACGGGTTTTCCTCCACGCGCCGGGTCGGGCGGCTTCGAATTCGGGGACCTGTTCGGGAGCGGTCCACCCTTCACCATGGCCGATCCTCTGGGCGGGGTCGGCGATGTGCTCGGAGACCTGTTCCGGCGCGCAGGAACCCGAACTGCATCGGCCCGGCCGAGGCGGGGCAGCGACGTCGAGACCGAGACCAGACTGTCGTTCCAGGAGGCGGTCGCCGGGATGGTGTTGCCGCTATGGATGACCGGGCCGATGGTGTGCACCAGCTGTCACGGCTCCGGCATACGGCCGGGAACCCGGCAACGAACGTGCCCACACTGCCGCGGGGTCGGGGCGCGCAACCGGAATCTGGGCGGCTTCGGGTTCAGCGAACCCTGCGAGGATTGCCGGGGCACGGGATCGATCGTCGACACCCCCTGCCCGGATTGCCAGGGCAACGGGATCGGGGACCGCACCCGCACGATCTCCGTCCGTGTTCCGCCCGGGGTGAGCGACGGGCAACGCATCCGGTTACCGGCGCAGGGCGAACCTGGTCTCGGTGGGGCGCCGTCGGGGGACCTGTATGTCACTGTGCGCGTCGAACCGGACCCAGTGTTCGCCCGCAGCGGCGATGATCTCACCGTCACCGTTCCCGTGTCGTTCGCCGAATTGGCCTTGGGTACCGTGCTGTCCGTACCAAACTTCGATGGTCGGGTCAGTCTGAAGATCCCGCCGGGAACCCAGTCGGGGAGAACGTTCCGGCTGCGCGGACGCGGGGTGCCTCGCCGCGGCGACGCGGTCGGTGATCTGCTGGTCACCGTAGAGGTCGCGGTCCCGTCCGATCTCGGCCAAGAAGCCGCTGAGGCGTTGCGGGCGTACGCTCGGGCAGAGGAAATAGGCGGATTCGACCCCCGCCCCGGTTGGGCGGACAGCCGATGATGTCGGGAACGATGTCAGCACCGCGGAATCGCCTCGTCATTCCCGCCGTCGAGGTCGACACCCGCATCCGGTACCTGGTTCCCACCCTCACCACCGAATCGTGAAAAGGAGTGTCCGATGACCCCACCCGACGAATGCGCCGGTGTCCGCTACCTCGTCGATGACGTGTCCGAAGCGATCGACTTCTACACCAGCCACCTCGGCTTCACCTTGCACGCCAATCCCGCCCCTGCGTTCGCCGACGTGATCCGTGGCCCCTTGCGATTGTTGCTGTCCGGCCCGGCCAGTTCGGGTGCTCGCGCCACCCCGTCCGACATCACCGGCCCGGGGGGCAACCGTATCCACCTCATTGTCAGCGACCTCGACGCCGAGATCACGCGACTGCGCGACGCCGGTGTCGCCTTTCGCAGCGATGTGGTCAGCGGCCCGGGTGGTCGCCAGATTCTGCTCGCCGACCCTGCCGGCAATCTGATCGAACTGTTCCAGTCCTCCGCACCGGCCAGGTGACCTCGGAGTGCGCTCGTCACCGCGGCTAACTGCGGCGATCTCGTCGGCGGTGACGCGGGCGAGTTCCACGAAGAATGGAATGCGCGGGTCGATCATGAGTTCGGTGGGCCCGCGCAGGCCGAGCGCGAAACGCACAACTCCGTCGGAGTCGCGGATCGGCAGTCCGATCGTGCGGAAATCGGGAGTCAACTCCTCGTCGTTGAAACCGTATCCGCGTTCGCGGGTGCGGACGAGTTCTTCCCGGATACCTGCCACGTCGGGGATGGCGCGCGGGGCGGTCGCCGCTCGGGCAGTGACGCGATGTCGTCGTCGTCGGTGTCGGACCACGCGAGGAAGACCTTGCCGAGAGCGCTGGCGTGCAGCGGCAGCCGCACCCCTTGCAGTACGTGTCCTTCTGTCTCTCTCCAGCGGCTGAATCCCAGGAGGACGACGTCGTGGCCGTGTCGCATGGCGAGCGAGGCGGACGCACCGGGCGTCGTCGCCAGCTGCTCGAGATAGGGCTCGGAGAGATAGATGCGGTGCTGGCGGTACGAGATCTGACCGTAGGCGGCCAGCGCTGCCGAGCCTATAGCGGTTGGACGTCTTGTCCTTGTCGAGAAAGCCGCCCTGATCGAGGATGTCACCAAGGCAACGCAAGGCAGAGTGTGGAGCCTGCTCTCCCCGGACAGCAAATACTTCGATTCCCGACACGACGACACCTACCCCGCCGACATCGACGAGGCCGGCTCCCTGCTGGACGCTGCCGGCTGGACCGGCCGCGACGGTGACGGATACCGCGCCGATGCCGGCGGGTCCCGCCTGAAGATCAAGCTCCTGGCCACGATTCCCACCTACCCGCTCGACGACGTTCTCGAGGCGTGGCAGGCGGAGATCCGCCAGAACGTCGGAGCCGAGGTGGAACTCGAATACGTCGAGAACGCACTGGTGTACGACCTGCTCGCCGGTAACGCCTACGAGGCGTTCCCTCGGCAGGTCGGCGGACTCGATCTGTCCCTGCAACTCAACCGTGCCTTCGGCTCCACCACACCGGATCTGAAGTACGGCCAGATCGACGGAATCACCATCGGATCGATCGTCGCCGGATCCAAGCTCGCCGCCCCGCAGGTCGACCAGTGGCTGGTCCAGGCGACCAAGGCGACCGACGAGGCCACACGACAGGGTCTCTTCGACCAGGTGACACGCTTCATCCTCGACAACGCCGTCGCGTTGCCACTGTTCACGGACCGCAACAGCGTGGCCGCGACATCCAGCGTCCACAACCTCACCACGCTCTTCGATCCTCCCCGCAACGTCGTCAGCGCCTCGGCCTACGACATCGCAGTCAACTGACGACGGCACGATCTGATCGTGATGGACCGGGACCGGTAGTTGCAGTCGACGGGCGTCACGCCTCGGAGCTCGGTGTTCATGGGAGTGTCGGTGGTCAGGTTTGCCGGTGCACCGACACCGTTTCGGGCACAATGGCGGTCGTACCGCACCGACACACTGGGGAGGGAACGATGTGGGAGTTGCCAATTGAGGGTGGCATACCCTCGCTGGTCTGGCTCTTGGACCTGGTGATCAACGGGTCCTGATGACGCTACATACTGCGGCCGACTTGCCGGCGAAGGCCATGAGAGATCGACCGCGACCGACCTCGAGGTAGAAGTCGGAGTTGCCGACGGAGAGCTGGTACTGGCGTCCGACAGAGGAAAAGCGAGCGCCGAAATCGCTGAGGAAGTGGGCGAGCCGACCGATGAGGGCATCGTCGAGGTCGCGTTCGCTGTAGGCGGGTCGAGCGCAGCAGGGTGCTGCGCAATTGGGTCGGGGTGTTCGCTGGGGAGGGTGCGCATGTAGACGAGGCTGCGTTGGGGCAGTAGTCGCATGCTGGAGAATTCGGTGAGGAGGTCGTCGGCGAGCCGGGCAAAGACACCAACGCACGCTCAGTCAGTGGCCGCGTCGCCGGACTGAACGTGCTCAGACTGCGACGGCGGTGCCGCAGATGCCACATTCCTCCAACTGCCGGCGCTTCCAGCGTGCGACCGGAACGAAGAACAACGTGAACTGCTTGAATTCCCGCATCCGCGCCCACTGTGTGGTGTTGTGGCAGCGTGGGCACGTTCGGCTCTGCCCCGGGCCACGGTGTTGCCGAATGGTGCCGTAACCGAATATAAAGAACACCATGCCAGCATAGAGCGATCCCTAATAGACGGTCATCGGTGGGCAATACCCGATCGCGTTCGTGCGGCACGGCCACCGCGCCAGGAATGCGCAGTCAAAAGAACATGCAGTGCCGCCAATAGCCAGGTTCGGTTCCCAGTTCGGCGTCCGGTCGTGAGAGAAAAGAGTTGTCGACCCTGAGGGGTGCGGTTGCGCATTAGCCAGAGTGCCATGCGGACGACACTCGCATGGAGTGGTTGTCGTGCAACACCTCGAAGTTGGTTTGCATCAAGTAAATAGAATCGCCACCACTGATGATTGGAAACGTCACGTCGATGCCTAGCGGCAGGTCAGGCAAGTTGTCGATCTTAGAAATAGCCGTAGCCGGTCATCCAGCCGGTGAGAATCCACACCACATGACTGAACATATCGCCCATTTCCCTGGTCGGGAACCATGAGTACCACACAGGGTCGGGACTCGGCGGTGATGCGCTTGCTGTACCAGCGATTAGGAACATCAACAGAGTTCTGCGTTACGGCTGCGTGCCTATTGGTTCAATTTGTCTTTGCAGTTGGGCAAAGGCTCCTCTGCTCCCGCCCTTTCCACACCTCCGTAACGAATGACGACGGCCCGACGACGGCATCGTTGACCCCGCGGCACGTCGCCAGTCGTGTCCGAGCGAACCGAATGGGTCCCCACAGGAGGTAGCTACGATGCAACGCCGTACCTCGAACGTCATACTTAGACGCAGAAGTTCGATCGCTGTTGTTCTGGTCGGACTGGGTGTCCTGTTCCTGGGCGTCGCACCGGTCGCGACTGCGGCACCCACGGACACCGTCCTACCGGTCCCGGTCATCGGGATCACCAACTTGCCCACCGGTTTTCTCAGCCCCGTCTACTCACAGGTGACGGTGCGTACGGACCCGGAGGCACCGGGTATCACCGAATTTGCCGAATACTGCGTCTGCATCGTGCATTGGCGCAATCTGACGACCGGGGGCGCCGGTGCGGTGAGCCCGTCGCGGTTCACGGGTCCCGTGCTCACGGGGTCGGGAACGGTGGTCGCCGTCCTGACCGTCAACGGCCTGTCCGACCGTGTGGGTGTCCTCACCGCACTGCCCGGCGCGGGTACCTGGAATGTTCCCTGAGGAGGGGTTCACGCAGACCGACCATCGCGGCCCGGTGATCAGGAATCACCCGACGGCGAGATGGTCGGTCTCGTGCCGCCGTGATGCCGGCGGCGGGCGGTGTGCGCCAATCGCGGGCCTTGCGCTCGCCGCGTCCTCGTGCCACGCTCTAGAACTATGACTACTGGAAAGGCGGACACCGCCACCGTCGCGTGAGCGCCGCACCGTTTCGCTCGGTGGCTAGACCCCGAGCGAAATTCACCGAGAACACTGATGTCTCCTCCGACTACGTTCTGGCCGTTGAGGCCGTGCGTGATGCATGGCTGAGACACGGGCTGTGCGCACACCCCTCCGATCGCACCACTGCAGAATCGGCTGTCGCGCAAGTGTATCGGCAGTCCGGATTACGGAGGCCGGAGTTCGTGTGGGTTCCGTCTCCCGTCGCCGGATCGGACCTGATCGTCGCCGAAGGTTTGTCACCACCGATGTCGTTCGATGGCAACGGAATCCACTGCGCTTCCGCCCGGATCGCAACCATGCTTTCGGAATCACGCAGTCGCATGGACGCACGAATCGAGCGGAGGAGATCCGACTGGCCGAACGAGCGCCGGACTGTCGAGACCGCACGGGTGAAGCCTCCTGAGGAGGCTGCCCGCGTCGGCATCAGCCCCGATCGGATCATCCGAGCGACCGTCTGGGATTCGCTGCACACCACACTCTTCGACGGGGTCGCCGCTGCGATACGGACACTTCTGACCCCTGCTGTCCTCGGTGTCACTTGGTACGGGCAACAAGAAGCCCACCGGGTCGCCTACTACGACACGTACCGCCGGCTCGGCCTCGCCCAGTTCCACCCCAAGGACAATGCGCTGCTCGACGCCAGCATTGCGCTGACCGGCGCAACCGGATGGTGGTGGGCCTTCGGCGACGTATGTGTCATGGCAGAACGACCCACCACCCTTCATGCCGAGCCCATACCGGGCCGTGTGCACAACGAACACCGGCTGCACCACTCGGATGACCCCGCACTCGAATTCCAAGACGGCCGAGCAGTATTCGTTCAGCACGGGACCATAGTCCCGGGCTGGGTCGTCCGCGACCCGACTGCAGAACGAATCGCACGTGAACGCAACGTCGAGATCCGCCGATGCGCGATTGAGCGCATCGGGTGGGACACCTACATCGAGGCGGCCGGACTCGCGCTGGTCGACCAAGCCGACGATCCCGGCAATGCCGGTCGCACCCTGCGGCTCTACGCGACACCGGACGGCTGGGGGCGCAGTGGCCGTATCCTGCTCGCGGTCAACGGTTCTTCCGAACGCGACGGGCATCGGCGGCAATACGGGCTTCACGTGCCCAGATGGATCTCATCAGCACTGGACGCCGCAGGCTGGACCTACGGCCTCGGCGGCGCCGACTACGCCCGTCTCGTTCGTCGCACCTGAACAAGACCGAAACCTGAATCCGCAAAATCGAAGGTGACTCGCATGAATTCAACCATGACCTTGTCCACTCTCACTGCCCTCACCGGCCTCGATGTATTCGACTATCTCGACCAGGAAGTGTCCATACCTGTCGTCGACGGCCTGCAGGCCCAAGGTGATCTCATCGTGATCCCGTATTCGCTTGTAGCCGGCATCGTCACGTCCACCGCGTGGACGCGGACGGAGAACGTACCGCTCTCAGGAGTGGAGTTGCTGCGCAGCGCTGCGGGTGGGAACCCGCACAGCCTGGTCGCCGAGCAAGGTGGCTGCACGTGGTCGACGCCGGTGAACGACCCCAGGGGTCTTGCGCTCGGTATCCTCGACACCCGGGTGACTGCGTACCTCATCCACCCTGAGCACGGAGCCACCGGCATCGCCCCTGGCCGGTATGTCATCGGACGGCAGCGAGAACAAGGCATCGGACGGTCCTCCGAGCGGGCGCAACTGGTCGCCGATTGACGTTCGGGTCCTCGTCGGAAGCGATCGGATCGGTATGCGTCAGTGCGCGGAGTCGCCTTTCTTCCGCTTCGGGATCAGGTGCACGATCAGGACGACGATCGCGCCGACGACGAGCCCGACGAGTGCGGACACGACGGTCCCGGCAGTCCAGGACAGGGCACCGGCGAAGCCGCCGTGCACGAGATCGCCGAACCAGTGTTCGAGATCGTGGAGGCGATCGGCCGGCCAGTGGAATCCTGCCTCGCCGACGTTGACCAGAAGGATGTGGCCGCCGACCCACAGCATCGCGGCGATCCCGACCACGGTGAGCACCGCCATCACCTTCGGCATCGCTGCGACGAGCCCTCGACCGATCGACTGACTGAACGAGGACTCGCGTTGGGCAAGCACCAGGCCCACGTCGTCCATCTTCACGATCAGCGCGACCACGCCGTACACCAGGACGGTGATGAGGATGGCGACGACGAGGAGCACCAACAGCCGAGTGAGGAACGGTTCGTCCTCGACCGACGACAGCGAGATCACCATGATCTCGGCGGACAGGATCAGGTCGGTGCGAATCGCGCCGCTGACCATTGTCTTCTCGAGTTCGGGTCCGCTCTGCCCTTCGGTCGCGCCCTCGTCCTGGTGGTGACCGCCGGTGAGTGCCTCGTAGACCTTCTCGGCTCCCTCGAAGCACAGGAACAGACCACCGGCGATCAGCAGGTACGGCAGTGCCTGGGGCAGGAACTCGCTCAGGATCATCGCCACCGGCAAGATGATCAGAAGTTTGTTGCGGATCGACCCGATCGCGATCTTGCGGATGATGGGCAGTTCGCGATTAGGGGAGAACCCGTGTACGTAGCGGGGGGTGACGGCGGTGTCGTCGACGACCACGCCCGCTGCCTTGACGCTGGCTTTGCCTGCCGCGGCTCCTATGTCGTCGATGGATGCCGCAGCCGCTTTCGCGAGTGCCGCGACGTCGTCCAATAGGGCCACGAGACCACCAGCCACGGGAACCTCCCTCAGTTCGGATGTGCAGAGCCGACCGAATGACACGCGGTCGCGGGTCGACACCGAACGGTACCGAATCCGTGGTCATACACAACAATGACGTCAACGATGCAGGGCTGAGTCGGCTGTGCCGGGGGTGGTCGACTGCGTGCCCGCCACTGCAGTCGCCGAGTGACTGTCGCCGTCGGAGTCGGTGCGTCGTTCTCGTGCGGCGCTCGAGGCGACCCGGAGGGGTTTGGCGAATATGGCTGCGGGGCAGGGGATCACCGCCGTCCCGGCACAAGAGGAGCTTGCGACTCGAGCATCCGCGCAGCCACGCCATCGAGAAGCTGCAGGTCAACAGTGGCTGTCAGTGACAGCTCGATCGCGGACGCTATCGCTTCCCCTCCAGGCGAACCTTGATGGTACTTAGGTTAGGGTTACATGATATCTTTCACGTTCTTCCTCGTGCGCACCTGCTGATCGCTGTCGTTTCGATCGACACCCGCGATCGACGCTCGCGTGGAGTATTGATCCTGGACGAGCAGAAAGTTATGACGAGCGTGAAGATTTCCGTTGGCCGAATCGGTCTCGTGGCCGTCACCGCAGTACTGGCGAGTGCGCTGGTCGCGTGTGGACAATCCGAGGCGGTCGACGACACCGGCGCCGCTGCGACCGGGGAAGGCAGTACGAACTATCCGCTCGTCCTCGACAACTGCGGCAAGACGGTCACCGTCGACGCGCCGCCGCAGCGAGTGGTGTCGCTGGACCAGGGCTCGACCGAGATCATGCTGTCGCTCGGCCTCGCCGACCGAATGGTGGGCACCGCGTCGTGGACGGATCCGGTTCGCGAGAATCTCGCCGGAGCCAACGCATCGGTCCCCAGGCTGGCGGACAACGCACCGACGTACGAGGTCGTCCTCGACGCCGATCCGGACTTCGTGACCGCGTCGTTCGGCCGGCACTTCAAGCAGGGTGGTGTAGCGGAGCGCGCCCGGTTCGAGGAGACCGGAGTCGCGTCGTACCTCTCGCCCACCGACTGCGAGAACGGGGTGAGCATCAACGGCGGCGGCAAGCGCACCACACCGCTGACGATGGACGCGCTCTATCAGGAAATCCGTGAGATCGCGGCCGTATTCGACGTGAACGAGCGGGGCACGAAACTGGTCGACGAACTACAGGGCCGCGAGGCCGCGGCCGTCGCCGGCCTCGAGAAGTCGAACGTGTCGATGGCGTTCTGGTTCGCCGACACCAAGAGCCCCTACGTCGCGGGTGGTCTGGGCTCGGCGAGCCTGCTCGCCACCACGGTCGGGGCCACCAACGTGTTCTCGGATCTGACCGACGATTGGCCTGCCGTCGGTTGGGAAACGGTCGTGGAACGCAACCCGGAGGTCCTCGTCCTCGGTGACCTCCTGCGGAACCGCTTCCCCGGAGACCTACTGGCGGACAAGATTGCCTTCCTCGAATCCGATCCCGTGACCCGGAATCTCGACGCGGTGCGCAACCGGCGGTACATCGCACTGCACGGCGCGGAGATGAACCCGTCCATTCGTGCCGTGGACGGCCTCGAGAATGTCGCCGCGGGCCTTCGCGACCTGAAGGTCCCGTCCTGACCACCACTCTCGGCCGCGCCGATACCGCTGCTGCCGAACCGGTTCGGCGGCGACAGTGGGTCGTCGGGTCACTGATCGTGGGCGGCGGGATCCTCGCGCTCGCACTGTCGATCCTCGTCGCCGTCACCTTGGGCCCGGCGGACGTTTCACTGGTCAACGTCCGCGACGTCCTGCTCAACCACCTCGGTCTCGCGGACATCCCGGTGCGGCTGTCGAAGAACGCGATCGTGTGGGAGGAACGTCTACCCCGCGCATTGGTGGCCGCCGCCTGTGGCGCCGGTCTCGGTCTGTGCGGTGTGATCATGCAGTCGCTGCTGCGGAACCCGCTCGCGGACCCGTTCGTGCTGGGAATCTCGTCGGGTGCGTCGACCGGTGCCGTGATCGTGGGTGTGCTCGGGGTTGGTGGGGCGGCGCTCGGATTGTCCGGCGGCGCATTCATCGGGTCCCTGGTCGCGTTCGGCCTGGTGCTGCTCCTTGCCCGCCTGTCCGGTGGCAACAACGACCGCATCATCCTTGCAGGAGTCGCGAGTACCCAACTGTTCTCCGCGCTCACGTCCTTCGTCATCTTCGCGTTCGCCGACTCCGACGAAACCCGAGGCGTGATGTTCTGGCTGCTCGGATCACTCGAGGGCGTCCGCTGGGACGACGTCACGCTGTGCGCGGTAGTCGTGTTCTGCGGGACGGCGGTGTGTCTGCACTTTGCGTACGTCCTCGACGCCTTCTCCTTCGGTGACGATGTGGCGGCCTCCCTCGGCATCTCCGTCGCGAAGGTCCGTCTCCTACTGCTGGTGGTCACGGCGATCATCACTGCGACCCTGGTCAGCGTCGCCGGCGCGATCGGGTTCGTGGGGCTGGTACTCCCGCATGCGGCGCGGTTCCTGGTGGGGCCCCGGCACAGCAGGCTGATCCCCGCGACGGCGCTGATGGGCGCCGTCTTCATGGTGTGGGTGGACGCCGTCTCCCGCGTCGCGTTCGCGCCCACCCCGTTGCCGGTGGGTGTCGGCACCGCCCTGGTCGGTGTTCCCGCGTTCATCGTCATCCTGTCCCGTCGAAGGAGAACACAGTGACCCTGCGTGCAGACAGCGTCACCTGGAACCGTGGCGGCGCACTGGTCGTCGACGGTGTCACGGTGACACCCGAACAGGGTGAGACCGTGGGACTGCTCGGGCCGAACGGCTCCGGGAAGTCCTCACTCCTGCGCCTGCTGAACGGTGTCGTCCGCCCCACCGCCGGTGTCGTGACCCTCGACGGGGACGACCTCGCCGCCGTGCGGCGCAAGGAGATTGCGCGCGCCGTGGCGGTGGTGAGCCAGCACGCCGACACCGACGTCGACATCACGGTCCGCGACGTCGTGCGACTCGGACGTATCCCGCACCGCGGAACCTTCGGCGGCAACCCGACCGCCGACGATGCCGCGGTGGCGGCCGCGCTCGCACACACCGGCCTCACGTCGAAGGCGGACCGGCTGTGGCACAGGCTGTCGGGCGGGGAGAAGCAGCGGGTGCAGATCGCCCGTGCGCTGGCGCAGGAACCACGGGAACTGCTGCTGGACGAGCCGACCAATCACCTCGACATTCACCATCAACTGGAGTTGCTGGCACTCGTCACCCGGCTGCCGGTCACCAGTGTGATCGCCCTGCACGACCTCAACCTCGCCGCCATGTTCTGTGACACGGTGATCGTGTTGAAGGAGGGGCGGGTCGTCGCCGGGGGAACGCCCGCCGAGGTGTTGACCGCCGAGTTGATCGCCCAGGTGTACAACGTCCGGGCTGAGGTTCTCATCGACCGGGCGAAAGGGCGACTGTCCATCTTGTTCGAGCCGGGGCCGATTCCCGTTCCCACGCACTGAGGCCCTGGGGTGTTGTGCGGCGGGTCGACGATCGCGGTGACGTGACCGCGGGTGCTGATGGACGGCGGACGCGCTGGCGGTGGTCGTTCTTCGACGACCTCCATCGAGCGACGCCCACCGTCAGGCTGCTCGTCCTCACCCAGTTGACGTTCAACCTCGGCTTCTTCATGGTCTTGCCCTACCTGTCGGTGCACCTGACCAGCGACCTGAGTCTCGGTGCGGCACTGGTCGGCGTCGTACTCGGCGTTCGCACATTCTCACAGCAGGGACTGTTCTTCGTCGGCGGCACCCTCGCCGACAGGTTCGGTATCAAGCCCGTCGTCCTCGTCGGCTGCGGACTGCGCGTCCTGGGATTTCTCGGCTTGGCGGTCTGTGATTCCCTGACCGGAGTGCTGCTGGCGACGGTTCTGGTCGGATTCGCGGCCGCATTGTTCTCTCCCGCAGTCGAGTCCGCGGTCGCCATCGAGGCCGGCAAGAGCGAGCGTCACGGTGGTCCGCGCCGGGTGGAGACATTCGCCCTCCTCTCGGTATGCAATCAAATCGGCTCTTTCACCGGACCACTCGTCGGATCGGTGTTGCTTCTGGCCGATTTCCGCATCGCCTGTCTCGTCGCTGCGGTCATCTTCGTCGTCATCATCGCCGCGCACCTGAAATGGCTTCCGAACGAACCGGGAGAGCACCACGACGAACCATGGCACGGGGGATGGACAGACGTAGTGCACAACAAACTGTTCGTGCTGTTCGCGATCGCCATGAGCACCCAACTGGTCGCCTACAACCAGCTGTACCTCCTGCTCCCTCTCGAAGTCGAACGGATGTGGGGATCGCAAACGGTGCTGGGCTGGTTCTTCGCACTTTCGGCGATCTTCGTCGTGACGGCGCAGTTGCCGATCACCCGCAGGGTTCAGAACCGTTCCCCTCGCGTCGTCCTGCCGATCGGGTTCGCAGTGATGGCGGGGTCGTTCCTCGTCCTCCCGGCAACAGCTCCGCTTCGACTGAGCGGTGTCATCGGTCTGATCCCCGTGGCGGTGTTCGTGCTGCTGCTCGCGCTCGGGCAGATGATCGCGATGCCGCAGGCGCGCGATTTGGTGCCCCGTCTGGCAGCCGAGCGGAGACTGGGTGCCTACTTCGGATTCATGGCGTCACTCGGCGGCATCGGTGTACTCATCGGCTCGGCTGCGCTCGGGGCGTTGATCGACGCTGCCCCCGAGACCGGTTGGGGTGCAGGCATTCCCTGGCTGGCGGCGGCTGCGTTCCCCATTGCCAGCGGATTGTGTTTGCGGACCGTGCTGGCCAGATTGCAGTGAGCTCGATTCCGTCGTGTTGCTTCGACGGATTAGTCCCTCGGCTGCGCCCCGCGACATGCTGACCCTTCTCGTCGCCGCCGGATGCGGCAGCGACGATTCGTCGCAGGACGTGTCTGCCACCGTCCAGGGGGTGTTCACCTATGGCGAGCAATGATGCGGGCCTTGGGACCTCCACGAACTGCCGGGCCGGTAATCACGCGTAAGTGGGAACTCCAATCACACCTGATTCCGATTTTGCTGCGGTCGCGCACTTCAGGGGAGGATCTACCCACCTACGCCGGCGAGGAGCCGTTAGGCCGCTGCCGGTTTGTGGGGTGACTGCTGCAAAAAGACGTTTACGCAGCGTCTCCTGTCCGTTACCGGCTCTGGGGCACCTTTCTAGTCGCGGTCGCCAGTCGCTGCATGCACCGGTGCCGAATTCGCAGGATCGTGGACGGGTCGACCGACCGGGCCGCGGCGGTGTCCAGCAAGTGCAGAACCCGGCGGTAGTACTCGTCGAGACTGATGCCGAAGGTCGGTAGTACGTGCTCGTCGCCACCGTCGTAGGGCGCCCATGTCACGGCGAATGTGAGGATCTCTGTCTGGTAGCCGATCATGTCGATGTCCGTTCTGGTGGGGCTGCCCCGCCCAGCACTTGCTGTGGCCGGCGCTCAGAGGTGTCCTTCCACGAATTGTGCGATGCCGTTGCCGAAGGACCAGTCGTCGCGTGTGTTTTCGAGTACCGATACGATCAGATCGGTTGGCACCAAACCAGTCTCGGCGTGCAGGTGATCGGCCAGGGCCCGATACATGGCCTTCTTCTGCTCCTGGCTGCGGCCCTGTTGAGCCACCTGCACGACCACGATGTCGTCGGTTCGCTCGAACCCCAACCCCGTGTCCTCGGCGATGATCTGCCCCGGCTTGTGCTCGGAGATGATCTGGTAGCGGTCTCGGTCCGGTGCGGCGAAGTGCTCGAGCATCACGCCCTGCACTACATCCGCGAGGTGACGAAGCTGCTCAGGAGTACGCCTGTTCTCGATGACGTGGATGTGAACGAGAGGCATGACGTGCTCCTTGATGGTGTGATGGGTGATCGTGCGGGTGGGGCCTGTGCGGGGTGCGGTCCGAGATCCGCACCCCGCACAGGTGATTGGTGGGCTCTCCGTCTACGAAAGCCTCATGGAAAGGGGCTAGTTGTTCTGGGGGAAGCCGAGGTTGAGTCCGCCGTGGCTGGGGTCGAGCCAGCGGGTGGTGACGACCTTGCCGCGGGTGAAGAAGTGGATGCCTTCGGTGCCGTGGGCGTGGGTGTCGCCGAAGAGGGAGTTCTTCCAGCCCCCGAAGCTGTAGTACGCCATGGGGACGGGGATGGGGACGTTGATGCCGACCATGCCGACCTCGACC
>NZ_JBLWIT010000003.1:0-16490 GCF_048381435.1 Rhodococcus mengyinensis
TTAGAGGGGCGGCTCCGTCCCCGCCTGTTCGGCGACCATGTAGGCGGCATACCAGTCGGGCCAGTTCGGATCCGCTGCACCGGTGCGCGTCTCGTGTTCACCGTGGGCGATCGCGGCGCGAATCAGCGCACTGGTCAGGTCGGCGGTGCTGCCGAATGTTGTTGCCGTGGTGGTGACCGCCTCGGTGGAGCGGGTGTCGATGGTGCTCATGGTTGCCTTCTCGCGGGTCTCGAGGACGGGGTGATGTCGGATGCGGGGCCGTCAGTCCGCCGGTGGTACAGCTGTTCGCTGGTCGCCTTCCACTGGGGGGCGGCCGGGATGCGCTAAATCTGGGTGCTGCTGTTCCAGTCGGCCAGGATCTGGTCGAGCACGATGGTGTCGGCGCGGCGGTCCTGCCGCTGGTCACGTTGGCGGTCGTGCTGGCGTTGCTGTTGCATGTCGTTGTCGCGGTCGAACGGACTGTCGTGGGTGACGGCGGCGACGGGCTGCGCGGCGTTCGACGGCGCGGCGGTGGCGTCGGCGGCACCGACCGGGGCGAGGCCGAGTGCGACGGTCGCGGCGGCGACGGCAGCCAGTCGCTTCCAGGGGGAGGTGCTGGTGGCGGAGCGGGTGATCGGGTGGAGCTGTGTGGTGCTCATGGTGGGTGTTCCTCATTCGAGTGCCGCGGGCCCAGCGTCTGCGGCTATTCGAACGGTGTCCGGAAGGGCCGGAAGCGTTACGCCGACCAACCTCCGGCCCGTTGTGATGTGTGTCACTACCGGATTGGCTACTGTGGAGGATCGGGGGGATGTAGCGCGGCGGGGTGTGGGCATTGAGCAGCCAGGTGATGGTCGCATCGGCGCCCGCCCGGGTGTCGACGACGGGTGGCTACACCAGCGCGGACAGTTCCGCCGACAGCTCTCGGAGGTGCCGATCGGCCACCAGGGGGGCAGGTGCCCGGCCAACTCGGCCTGCGGGTATGCCCGGCCACTGACGTCTGAACCCGCACCTGCGGGATATCCAACTACTAGGACCCGCAGATCCCTCAGGGCATGCGTCGGCTGACGACGGGTAGGGCTTTCGGCAGTCGCGCGGTCAGTGGCGTTCGGTGGAGATCGCCCGGAGAAACTGCCGGAGAGTCTGGGGCACGCGGGATTCGCCGTTGGAACCGGGCAAGAAGAGGGTGTCGCCTGCGCGGTCTGTGAGGATCTGTTTGATCGCGCCGGTGAGCAGACCGTCCCCGGTAAGTCTGAGAACGGCTGTGCGTTCGGGCGCGCTCAGCCGTGCCCACAGGTGGCTGTAGCTGATGGCCTTCGGCGCCCGAGTGCCAACTCCCGCGGTCCAGTAGATGAAGGTGAAGCGCCGGATCGCGCCCGATCCGGTCGGTTCGGTGGTGTGCAGCGACAGCCGTTCCCAACCGTGAATGTGCCGCTCGCGCAGTTCGGTCGACGCCCAGTCGAGCGCCTCGTCTCGTGAGCACAATGCGGGCAGGTCGAGCATCAACCGGGCCAGTCCCATTCCTGAACCGTAGGGGCTGCCCGAGGGAGTGTCGCGCTCACGGCAAAACGTTAGTGGATCTCCGAGGGGACAGATGGGAGCAGCGGCATAGCCGTGGTCGGCGTCGATTGCTTTCGGGCGGCCTCGTTCTCGCGCTCGCGATGCTGATGGAGGCGCACGTTCCGAGGCCATGCGCACACCACGGTTTCGTGCGGTGATACCACCGCGCCCGCTAGCGGAAACCCGCCGCACAACAGCTGACTGCGATCACGCAGAGCCCGAGACGGCTGCGAGTTCCATCGACCGAAAATCGGGTACTTCCTGGGCATGGACAGCGCAGAGGGCCGGGACGACGCCGCATGGAACCGCCGGGTCCGCGACGAAACCGAAACCCAGCGACTCGACCGCAACTGGAGCAGCCTGCTGCAGGAACTGCGGGTGGTGCAGACCGGGGTTCAACTCCTGACCGGATTCTTGCTGACGTTGCCGTTCCAGCAGCGTTTCGAGGAGCTGTCGGACGGCCAGGAGGTGATCTACCTCGTGACCGTCGCCCTCTCGGTTACCGCGACGATGATGCTGGTCGCGCCGGTCGGCATCCACCGGCTGCTGTTCCGGCAGCATGCCCTTTCCACGCTCGTCGCGACCGGGCAGCGACTGGCGATCGGCGGCATCGCCGTCCTGGGTTTCGCCCTCGTGGGCGTGGTTCTGCTGATCTTCAGCTTCGTGGTCGACATGCTGACCGGCATCATCGCGGCAGCAGTTGCAATGCTGATGTTCTTCGGTTTCTGGATCTTGCCGTCGCTGCCGATGGTCGGGTCGACCTACGAAGAATCCTGGCTGGTCGTCGACACCAAATTGCCGGAGCCGCTTGCGCGTATCCCGTACTTTCGGTTCACCATGGATCCCGACGGTCCCCGCATGACAGGGCGTCTGGCCGCCGGCAATCACCGATGGGAACGAATGGTGATGCCGGGCGAAGACCGAGAGGAAATTTCCACCCTCGCTACGGCGCGCGCCATGATTGCCGAGCACGTCGACCCCGACACCGTCGAGATCCTGCGGCACGTCATTTATACCCACCGCGCCAAGCGGGCTGCCCGATGGCGAGCGGGACGCGTCCTGCTCTGCGGAGACGCCGCGCATCTCATGCCGCCCATGGCCGGGCAGGGACTCAACTCGGGAATCCGCCACGTCACCAACCTCACCTGGAAGCTCGCCGCGGTCATCAAAGCCGACGCGCCGCAGACATTGCTGGACTCCTATGAGATCGAACGCCGACCGCACGTAGAGCACATGACCACACTGGCGATCAATCTCGGGCGGCTGCTGATGATGCGCTCTCGGTCGGGTGCGGCGGTGCGCGACGCCACAATCCGGACACTGATGCGAGTCCGACCCCTCCGGCGCGCTGTCCTGCAGGGCCGCTACCGCCAACCCGCACACTACACAGACGGACTGCTGGTGAAGGCCCCGCGCCGCCCGGCCGTGGGACGGTTGTTCCCACAACCTGCCGTCCGGACCTGGGCCGGAGCGATGCACCGCCTCGACGATCTCACCGGCACGGGCTGGCGCATCATCGGCTGGGAGGCCGATCCCGCCTCGGCTCTCTCCCCGCACGCCCAGCAGCTGACCCGAGAACTCCTGTGCGCGCAGCAGACCACACTGTGCGGTCCCGGACGGCGCCCGACCGAGATCGGCGCGTCGCGTGACGTGCTCGAAGACACCGAGGAAATCACGCGCCCGGTTTTCGGCGGGCGGCCGTTCGTCGTGGTGCGCCCGGACGGCTATGTCTATGCCAACCCCACCGAAAAGGAACTCGACGCCACCATCACCGGCCTGGTCCCCCAAGAGCGTGTCTCATGTGGATGAAGTGGCGTATGGGACATAATGTGACGCGTGTTAGATGGGTTGTCACCCCAGTTGAGCGTTTCGAGGTACCGCCTTCGGTGCTCGCCTCGCCGGCGCGCCCTGCTCACCGGGCAGACCGGTATGCGGGGCATGGTGGACATTCATTGACCACTCCCTCCAACATGTGAAGATATCGTCACCTACGAGGATATCGTCAGTCAAGGGTTTCTGAGGAATTCGTCACAATTAATGACGCCTTTGCTGGCTCGGGGCTTCTGCGATGCAGGCGTCCGGTCGGGCGAGCTCTGCGCGAAGACCTGGGCAGGGTCCTCAGATCTGCGGTCAGTTCGTCGAGCAACGCGCCGTGGCGAGGGCACACCAACTTTCGGCTTTGCGGGCCTCTCTTCAGCCACTCCCGCCGCCATTACCTGACCGTCCTCGGTCCGCCGGGCACCGGACCCCGTCCGGTTCGACACGCGAACGCGAGCTGAAGCAACGGCAGGAACGCGCCTCGTGTGTGGGACCGACGGTGATACGACCGATACTCATCGGAAAGCCAACTTGGCCAACCGATCCGGTCCGAAGCCTCGAGGGCTCGACTCTTTTCACTCGCCGCGCCGTCGGCTACGCCGACTGCTGTTCCGGCAGCATGCCCATCCCACGCTCGTCGCGACCGGACAGCGACTGGCGATATGTTTCGTTTCTGGATCCTGCCGTCGCCGCGCACCGTCGCTCCACTAGCGATCCTCAAACACACGAATCGGTGTGAGCAGACTGGACTCATGCTGTCGACGTAGGGTGAGCGGGAGACAGGTGGGTCGTGGACCGGGATCTCACCCTGCCGGATTTGGGACGATTGGTCTCGACGGTGGACGACTCGACACAAGAGCGGTGACTCTGACCCGTGTACTACGACCCACCGATCGGGCCTGCTCCGCCAGCACCTCACGCTGCGCCATGACTCGGACGCCGGGTGGCAATTGAGGGTTTCCGCAGACAAGGCACGCACCGAGCTATCCCTTCCTCCGGGCGACGGCGAGTCAGTTCCGGACGAGTTTTCCGCCCTGGTCCGCAGACTTGGACTGGGCAAATTCTTGCATCAGGTGGCGGCTCTCCATCGGCCGGCGCACCCCCGACTGCTCGACCGGCACGAGCAGCTCTCGCGGAGGTGGCCGACGACCTGGTGCACGCCACCGTCGCCGGGGGCGGCGCCGTAGTCAGCGAATGGAGGGAAGTGGAAGTCGAATTCGGCGAGTGCGGCAAGCCTTCCCGGGCTGTAAATGTACCGGCGGCGCCGATCATCCGTTCCAGAAACCGCGCCACGTGCGGGTGGTCCTAGGGATGCTTGTGGGATAGCAAAATGCGGTGGCCGGGACGATCTCGCCGGGCAGTAGCCGTGCATGTGGGCGACCGCACCGGACCATTCTCACCGCTGCCTATCCCGGAAGAATCGGAACGGTTCGGCTAATCGACATGCTCCGTGACGAGTAGCCGCCCGCGTTCTCCGCAGCAGCCCGGAATAGTTGCTGATCAGCGCATTCCGAGGATTCGGCGGACGGGACCGCGTTTGCGCGTCTTCTTGATCGTCGTCGCCAGGCCGATGCGGCGGCCGGTGAGTGGATCGGTGGCGGGAGGACCGCCGAACCCGGCTTCGGACGCGGTCTCTGGTGCGGCGTCGCGGGTGTCGGTGAGGTACTTGTCGGGAAGCGAGAGTTTCGCGATGGTCCGCCACGACTTCCAGTACTGCACTGCGAGCGGGCCGGTCGTGTACGGGAGGTCGTACTTGTCACATAGCTGCTTCACGCGGATCGAGATCTCGTGGTAGCGGTTGGAGGGCAGGTCCGGGAAGATATGGTGCTCGATCTGGTAGCTCAGGTTGCCGGTCATGAAGTCCATGACGGGGCCGCCCGAGATGTTGGCGGAACCGAGCATCTGCCGCAGGTACCACTGGGCGTGCGTCTCGTTGTCGACGTCGGTCTTGGTGAATTTCTCGGCGCCGTCCGGGAAGTGGCCGCAGAAGATTACGGCGTTGGTCCACAGGTTGCGGACGAGGTTGGCGGTCGCGTTCGCCTTTGCAGTGGACTTCCATGCCTTGCCCGTCAGTGCCGGGTACACGACATAGTCCTTGAGGGTCTGCCTGCCGAGCTTGGCGAGCACTTCCTTGCCGCGCGTCTTGGTGAGTTCACGGTCGTCCCGGCCTCGGGTCACTTTGCCCAGTTCGAGCAATTGGATGGCGAGGCCGTATTGGAACAGCGCCGCGAGAAGCGCGTTGTAGGCGAGGTTGCCGAGGTAGAACGGCTTCCAGCGCTGGTCACGGGTGACGCGGAGCAGGCCGAAGCCCACGTCGTCGTCCATGCCGAGGACGTTGGTGTATTTGTGGTGCGCGTAGTTGTGGGTGATCTTCCAGTGCGCCGACGGATCGGCGTTGTCCCATTCCCAGTTCACGGAGTGCACCTCGGGATCGTTCATCCAGTCCCATTGCCCGTGCATCACGTTGTGCCCGAGCTCCATGTTCTCGATGATCTTCGACAACGAGAGCATCCCGGTGCCCAGCACCCACAGCGAGCGCTTGCGGGAACCGAAGAGCACCGCCCGGCCGCCGAGTTCCAGGCCGCGTTGCAGCCGGATGGTGTTGCGGAGGTACCGGGCGTCGCGTGCACCGCGGGATTCCTCGATGTCTCGTCGGATCGCATCCAGGTCGCGGCCGATGGCCTCGACGTCGGCGCCTGTCAGGTGTGCATATTCCTCGATGTCCGATATCGCCATGCACCTACGGTACCGTAAGTTACGATCCCGTAGGTTACGGGCGAGTATTTTATGATGCGAATCACTTCGACTGGTACGCAGCGATTTTCGATGTCGAGTGGCGGACTGTGCGAGCAGTTTGCCGCGCTCTTGGGCTGCGGTGACGACCGGCCGCACCGTCCTGCAGGGCAGTGGGGACGGTCGTATCGCTGCGGGCCCGGTCGGAATGCGAGGGTCACACATCGGGCCGGTGGCTCACAGCATCGGCATGCGTGAGCAGTGGAGGCTTCGTTAGGGGGTCACTGGGTGAGGAAGGTGGGCGTGCGGTGGGTGTGGAAGCGGGGGAGGGCGGGGCAGAGGGCGGACAGGTCGTTTCCGCTACTGAGGACGGTGCCGTCGGGCCGGATGATGGCGGCGCGGGCGCGGCCGCGGCGTAGCCAGCGGTGCAGATCGGTGCCGGGTCGAGCCAGCAGGACTGTGCCACCGCGTTGTTCGATGTCGGTGCGTTGTGTCGGGGTCAGGGAGAGGGAGGTGACGACCGCGAACCGGCCGCCGACGACCTCGGCGAATCGGCGACCCTGGCCGAGGTCCGGATTCGGGATCAGGCGGCCCGCTCGACTTCTGCGTAGTCGAGGTCGTTCTATCAGAGTGGAGCGGTGAAGGGCCGGGGTTTCGCCGTCCATGATCTTGTCGCCGAGACCCGGGATACGGTGCAGCAGTGGTACGACGATGCGACGGATGAGGTTGCCGAGTTCGCCGCCTTCGGTCATGGCCATTCCGACCAGCTTGGCGCGCCGGATCAGTGCGAGCGCGTGGGGCTTGCGTTCGATCTCGTAGGTGTCGAGTGCGCTTTCGGGCAGATCTCCGGTGAGGACGCCGGCAAGTTTCCAGGCGAGGTTCATCGCGTCGCGGATCCCGGCGCCCATCCCCTGTCCGATGAACGGCGGTGTGAGATGGGCGGCGTCGCCGAGTAGGAACACGCGCCGGTTGCGCCATCGGTCCGCGATTTGCGCTCGAAAGGTGTACTCGGCCACGCGGACAAGTGTCAATTCGTCGACCGGTGTGTTCCGTGTCCACGGCGAGATGAGGGGTTGCAGTCGAGCCATGTCGCGATAGTCGTCGGCGGTCTCGCCGGGTTCGAGCCGGAACTCCCAGCGGTAGCGAGTGTGTCCGATGCGCATGTATGTTGCCGCGCGCACCGGGTCGCACACCTGGTGGGCGCCCTCCCACGCGCCGAGGTCGGCGGTGGTCGCGACGTCGACAACCAGCCAGCGTTGGTCGAACTTCAGGTCCCGCATCGTTGCCTGAATCTGGTTTCTGACCAGGCTGTTGGCGCCATCGCAGCCGAGGACGTATCTGGCCTGCACCGATTCCTGCACACCGGTGTTTCGGTCGGTGAAGTCGACGCGAACGCTGTCGGTCGTGTCGTCGGCCAGCCCGGTGACCTCTACGTTGCCGCGGAGGGACGCCTTCGGGTGCCGTGTCAGGTTGGCGCGCAGGATCTCCTCGAACTGGGGCTGGTCGAACATGTTGGCCTCGGGGTAGCCGTGGACGCCCGGACCGGGGTCTCGGTGGAACTCGGTGAGAACGCGCATGTTCCGGTCGACAAGCCGCAACCCGAGGCACGGCCGGGAGATCGCCGCGAACTCCTCGGCGATCCCGAGGTGCGCCACGATCCGGTGGATCTCACCGTCGAGGTGGACCGCCCGCGGCTGCGCGTAGACGCCCTCCCAGCGCTCGAGTAGCAGGCACTCGACACCGTACTGAGCCAGCAGCGTGGCGGCGGTCAGTCCGGTGGGTCCGGCACCGACGATGACGACTGGGACGACCCGTTCGCTCATCGGATCGATCCGTACAGGACTACGAGGTAGGCCACGATCGCTACGCCGACGACGATGGCGGGCGCCATCTCACGCAGTCCGTCACCGTTCCGTACGTGTGCGACGACGGCACCTACCATCAGGAGCAGCAGCCCGATGCCGGCGGCGGCGCCGAGCGCCGGCACGAGTCCGCCGATCACGAGACCGACGGCACCGGCGACCTCGAGCGCACCGATGCCCCGATACGTGCTGACGGGCATACCGGCGTGGGCTGCCCGTTCCCGCATCGGCGCGGTTGCCGCAATCTTGCCGACGCCGAGCAGGAGGTAGAAGACTGCGAGGCAGAGTGCCAGAACGAGTGATGCGATGGTCATGTGCGCACCGTGACCTTCCAATTGATCGTGTATCGGTTCAAGATCGCCTTGACCGCCGGCTCGCCGGCAGTTCCGTCGATCTCGACGGTGGCAAGGATCGAACCGCCCTCGACGGACACCTGGATGCTGCCGATGCCAGCGAGGGTGGCGAGGGCATGTTCGAGCTCGCGCCGTGTCGCGTCGGCGCGCAGAGCGAGTTTGTAGAGCTTGCCTACCGCCGTGACGGGCAACGCCGGGAGGATGGTGACCGCCTTGGGTGCCGCGGCCCGTTCGGGAACGCGCTCGCCCGCCCAGGCTTGCAGCTCGTGCGCGGTGACACCGGCGTCTGCGACGACGGTGACGTAGGCAACGGGCACTTCGCCGGCGTGGGCGTCGGGGCGTCCCACCGCGCTGACCGCGGTGACCTGCGGATGGGCCAGAAGAGCGTCTTCGATGACCGCTGGATCGATGTTGTGCCCGCCCCGGATGATGATGTCCTTCGCGCGTCCGACCAGGTAGAGGAAACCGTCGTTGTCGATGCGCGCCAGGTCGCCGGTGTCGAGCCAGCCGTCGACCAGTTTGCCCATGCCGTCGAGAATGGGTCCGTGTTCGTCGTGGCCGGAGACATAGCCGGCGAACACCGTCGGACCGTTGATCGCCAGCACTCCGGTGGATCCGGTGGGCAGGTCGTCCCAGGTGCCGTCTTCCCGGACGCGTACCACCTTGACCTGCTGATAGGGCATCCGTAGCCCGACCGAGCCAGGTCGTGGTGCATCGGGAAAGCTGCGTGCACTCGCGCAGGTTGCCTCCGTCAGTCCGTAACCTTCGAGAAGGGGCACACCCGTGTGGTCCCGGAACTTCGTGGCGACCGCGGTCGGCAGAGGCGATGCTCCCACCATGGCGAAGCGCAGACTACTGATGTCGGCATCGACCGGGCGCTGCGCGAGGGCCGCGTAGACGGTGGGCACCGCGCTCATCGACGCGATGCGGTAGTGCTCGACGACCTTCCAGAATTCGCTGGACAGTGCCGGGTCGCGATAGCCGAGCGGGCCGGCCCACACCACACCCTGGCCCTTGAACAGCGGCGCCAGCAGCGTGACCATCAAGGCGTTGACATGGAACAGCGGCAGGGCGGCGAATACGACGGAGTCCGAGACCCACGACGAGTTCGCGGCCAGCATCCAGGCATCGGCGACCTCGTTTTCCTGGGTGTGGGCGGCCAGCTTCGGAACACCGGTGGTACCACCGGTGTGAAACAGTGCGGCCACGTCGCACCCGCCAGGAGGATCACCGATGAAGTCGGAGGAATCGATATCGGCCGCCAGCGCACTGAGATAGCCGATCCGCACTCCGTCGACCTCGGGCAGGTCCGCAGGCGCGCCGGCGGCGCCGGTGGGCCGCAAGGCCAACACGGCATCCGCCCTCCCGCTCACGGCAATCTGGTGCGCGGCCTCCCATGTCTCGGGCGCAAGTTCCGGTCCAGCCGCGACGAGTACCCGGGCACCTGAGCGACGCAGCAATTCAGCGATGTGCTGCTGCGACTGCGCGGCGTTGATGGGAGAAGCGATGCCGGCAAGCTGTGCGGCGAGAGTCGCGGGGATCAACTCGGCGCAGTTGGGCGCCATCACGGCGACCGCGTCCCGGCGCCGCACGCCCAGACGATGGAGCAGGTTCGCGTAACGATGAACATCGTCGAGTAGTTCGGAGAAACTGCGCTGCACCGGCTCCCGCCACCGTGCGCCGTCCGGGAGGACGGTGAGCGCGAGCCGATCCGGCCACATGCGGGCCGCTCGGGTGAGCAACGCATAGGTGGACTCCGGAAGCCCCCGATCGCGCAGCGGCACGGCCTCGATCGTCGCCAGATCCGTGGGAACCGCGTAACGCGGCCACAGCAGGTCGGTGGTCATCGGGCGTACCTCACCACCGTGCGCTGGCGCCCCAGGTCGATGGTCCCGTCGTCTGTGAAGACGGTGGCTTCGATGAGGTCGCCGTCCTGCAGGTAGTTCGAATTCTTGGCCTGCCCCGCGAAGAAGAGCTTCCATTTGACTGCCGGCGGCAGCAGGGAGGAGAGGATGGCGATCGGCTTCGGTGGGGCGCTCAGCGCCGTCCCGACCGGTGTTCCGGTCAGCAGCAAGTCCCCGGCATCGAGGCGTTGAAACCGGGTCAGCGCCTGCAGAGTCTCGGTCGGCTGGTAGATCATGTCGGCGACGGTCATGTTCTGGCGCGGCTCACCGTTGACCCAGAGCCGCAGCCGCAGGTCGGTGAACCGCTTCAGCTCGTCGCCGTCCAGCAGGACGAGGGCGGGGCCGACCGGGGTGAACGTCGGGTATGACTTGCCTTCGTAGAACTGCGTTTTGGGAAGCTGAATGTCGCGCGCGGAGATGTCGTTGGTGACGACCAGCCCGGCAACGTAATCGGCGAGATTGTCTGCGGTGATCGCCGTCCCGACCGGGATGTCACGGGCGAGGACGAGCCCGATCTCCACCTCGTAGTCCAGTAGCCGGACATGGGCAGGACGGATCACGTCGTCGTTGGGGCCGCTGATCGACCCGGAGGACTTTCGGAAGAAGGTCAACGGAATGGTGTCGGGGTTCATCCCGGAGTCCTCGACGTGCGAGGCGAAGTTCGTCATCTGTGCGACCACCCGGCAGGGGGCGGTGACCGGGGAGAGCAACGAGAGGGTCTCGACGGGCACGGCGCCCTTGCTGGACGCCGCGGCCTCGACGGCTGGTCGGTCGGCCAGCAGTTGGGCGGTGGTGGTGGCCTCGGTGTCTACCCGTGCGGCGCCGGTGGGTGTGTCGACCCACCAGGCGTCGGCGGTGCGGAGGACGGAGATGGTCATGAGCTGGCAACTTTCAGAAGGCCGCGGAGGCGGTGGAGGTCGAATTCGTTGTCGGCGCGCAGCGCGTTGGCAATGGCGCGCAGTTCCTGGAGTGATTCCCGACCGGGGTTCAATCCGAGGAAGTCTTTGGTGGCGGGCGGCCCCCACTGGGCCAGTCCGGACGCGGTCATCGGTGCCCAGCCCGCATCGAGCGTGCTGTCGAAGAGATCGCCGTCGCTGAAGTGCTCGACCATGAATCCGTCAGGGTCGCGCCAGTAGTCGAAGATTTGGCTGCCCTGGATGTGTCGGCCGATGCCCCAGGACCGGCGGTAGCCCCGGTCGAGGAGGTATTCGCCTCCGGCGGCGAGGCAGTCGAGGTCGGCGACCTGATATGCCGAATGCACATAGCGGTTGGCCGGGCCGAGGACCATCGCGAGGGTGTGATGGTCGGTGGGCGTGGCGCCCCGGTCGCAGCGGATGAAGCTCATGGCCGGGCCCCGGGCCCGTTGCCCGGGGTAGTAGAGGAAGTCGCTGACGATCAGTCCGAGGTGCTCGAGATACCAGTTGAGCGTTTCGAGGTACCTGGTCGTCTGGAGCACGACGTGCCCTAGTCGTTGCACAGTGGCCGGCGCGCGGGGTGGCCGCTGGGTGGCGTTCACCCGGCCGCCGTCGTGTCCGAAGTTCAGTGGGAGCGGAGCCTGGGCGGGCAGCGCCGGCAACTCGAACGTGTCGGACACAACCCGGACTCCCAGAGCGCTGGGATCCGTGAGATCAACCGTGATCCCGCCCAGACTCTCGGGTAGGGGCACGACCGCACCTCCGACCGCGTCCGCCAGTCGCAGCACGTCGGTCGCGTCGGCTGCCCGGAAGGCTGGACCGACGAACCGCGACCGTGGGCCTCGGCGGATGAGCACGCAGGGCGAGCCGGGGTCCGTCCCGCGCAACTGCAGTTCGTGTGCGGTGCGGAGCGCCGTCGTAAAACCGAAGGCATGGGCGAACGCCTCCGCCCGCTCGAGGTCGGGCTTCTCGAACTCCAGCCACGCGAGGTCATGCACCTTGATGATCGGCTCGGCGGCCCGCCCCCGGTGTTCGCCCGCCAGGGCGCCCTGCTCACTGTGCAGACCGGTATGCGGGTCATGGTGGACACTCATTGACCACTCCCTTCGATTTATGACGATATCGTCACTTACGACCATATCGTCAGTCAAGAGTATTTGAGGAATTCGTCAATATTGATGACGGGCGCTAGGGTGGGGCGAGGTCACGCGGATCAGGAGATGAGAGCGCAGGCCTGATCGAGCAGGTCGCCGAGCCACTGAAGCGCCTGGAGCCGCGCGCGGCGCGAACCACTTCCGGGCCGAGGAGGAGCTCTTTCACGCGGTAGTGGAGGAGGCCCTCGACGGCCACGGGCAGACGCGTCGTCGACGGGATACGAATGGCTGGAATGGGATTGGTGCAAGGGTTGCTCGGACAAGACAGATTCGAACCGATTCGCGTGGGGACTGAAGTGACTGGCGGGGCCGGCGAGACCAATCGGGAAGAGATTCCCGTGGAGCATGTCGTCGCGCTCCTGCGGGAGCGTGTGTACGGCGCGATGACGTGTTTGGCGACGCTCGCCGTCCTCGTCCGCTATACGGCTCCCGAGACGAGCTCATGGGCGCGGGTCATGGATGTCGCGGTGGCCACCGGCGGGCTCTGGGCGGCGAGCCTGCTGGCCGACTGGGTAGCACACCTCGGCGCGTACCACCGTGCTCCGCGCGGACGGGCAGCGCTGCGGATGCTCCAGGCGTCCGGCCAGATCGTGGAGGCCGCGGTCTTGCCCCTGCTGGCATTGGTCGCAGCCGCCTTCGGACTACTGAGCACATCCACAGCGATGTGGATAGCGATGTGGATCCTCGTCGTCGAGCTTGGCGTCATTGCTCTACTCGCCGTGCGAATGGCCCAATTACGTTGGTGGCAACAGCTGTTCACCGTCACAGGATTGGTCGGTGTGGGCGTTCTCGTGGTCGGGATCAAGATCCTCGGCCATTAGGCTGGATCGATGTGGCGACTGCTCGCGGAGTGGAGCAGTCGCCGAGTTTGAGGAATTCGTCAATATTGATGACGCGCGGGTAGTGTAGGGCAAGGTCAGACGGATCAGGAGAAGGGCACGCAGGCATGACCGAGCAGATCGCCGATGCACCGAACCGCCTGGAACGGCGCAAGGCGCGTACCCGCGCCGCACTCGTACGCGCAGCCCAGTCTTTCATGGCGGCAGGGAAACTGACCGCCCCGATTCTCGAGATCACCCAGGCCGCAGATGTCGGAATGGGGTCGTTCTACAACCACTTTCAGACCAAGGAGGAGCTCTTCCACGCGGCAGTGGAGGAGGCCCTCGACCGCCACGGCGCGGTGCTCGACGAACTGACCGCAGATCTGGACGACCCTGCCCAGATCTTTGCGCAGAGCTTTCGTCTGACCGGACGACTGCATCGCAGAAATCCCGAACTGAGCAAAGTTCTGCTCCGCGACGGGCCAAGTCTGGTCAACTCGGACAAAGGCCTCGCGCCGAGAGCCCGCCGCGACATCGAGGCAGCAGCCCGTGCGGGCCGGTTCAGCGTGCGCGATCCCGAACTGGCCCTGACGATCACAGCAGGGGCCGCACTCTGCCTGGGTCAACTGCTGCACGACCACCCCGAACGTGACGACGCGGAGGACACCGACCAAATCACCGAGGATCTGTTGCGCATGTTCGGCATCTCGGCCGACGAAGCCCACGAAATCTGCCGACGCCCCTTACCTGACACCGACGATCAACCCCAAGGCGCAACCGCCACATAGCGTGTCCGCGTCGTCACGATGCTCGCACCGGACCCGTCCCACAATGGGGTTGGGCCGATCCCGGCGAGGGGCCCGTCGATATGCTGCACGCATCCTTGATGCTCACAGCGAAGAGACGGTGATCGAGTTGTCTGATGCGCAACGTGGCCAACCCGGACAAGCTGCACGCCGTGGTGGTCGGCCCGATCCTCCACGTCGGCGCGAAGTAACCGCGGACGCGCACATCGTGGTGCCGAGCATCGACGGGCAGTCGTTCGCGTCGTTGCGCCGCCGGGCCACGCCGAGGGCGGAGCGGTACGCGCTCGGCAAACGCCTGCGCAAGCAGGCACCGCGGTCCGCGCTCGGCGAGTGGCGCGCACCGGACGATCGCCCCGATGTGGTGGATCAGATCGGGGTGTCGCACCAGGGTCGGGTGGAATCGCTCATACCGGTCAGGGTGGGGCGGATGGCGGCCTCGCCGTACGGTTTTCTGCGCGGCACCGCGATCGTGATGGCCCAGGACCTCGCCGGGCTGCCGGCGACCGGAATCCAGCCGGTGATCTGCGGGGACGCGCATCTGGGCAACTTCGGGTTCTACGCATCGCCGGAGCGCGACCTGGTGCTGGATCTGAACGACTTCGACGAGGCGCATCCCGGCGGCTGGGAATGGGACCTGCGCCGCTTGACTGCGAGCATCTGGGTGGCGGGCCGGCAGAACTCGGCGACCGAGGGGCAGTGCGAGAGTGCAGTGCAGTCCTGCGTCGCCACCTATCGCGAGCATGTGCGCTGGCTCGCGGAACAACCATTGCTGGCGCGCTCGTTCGAGCGACTCGACCTCGACCGGCTGCGGACGACGGCGTCGGACGAGTCGCTGCGCCACGAGATCACCCGCGCCGCGGAGCGGGCTCGGCGCCGCGTCAGCGACCGGGCGCTGCCCCGATTCACAGAGCAGGACGAAACCGGCCGGCGCATCGTGGAGGAGCCGCCGCTGATCACCCGGGTGTCCGAGGCGGAGGCCGAGCAGATCGCCGCCGGGCTCGACGAATACCTCACCACGCTGCCCAGCCACTGGGCACGACTGCTCAGTGGCTACACCGTCGTCGACGTCGCGCACAAAGTGGTCGGCGTGGGCAGCGTCGGACTGCGTGCCTACGTCGTGCTGTGCGAAGGGAGCAGTGCCGACGACGTGGTGTTCCTGCAGCTCAAGCAGGCACGTCGATCCGTCGTGGCACGCTTCGTACACGGCGAGTCCGCCTGGCACGACCACCAGGGCCGGCGCGTGGTCGAGTATCAGCAGGCCCTGCAGACCGTCAGCGATCCGTTGCTCGGCTGGACCACGGTGGAGGGTCGGCAGTACTACGTGCGGCAGTTCCGGAACATGAAGGGCGCGGTCCCGATCGACCACCTCAGCGCGGCAGCGCTGACCGACTACGCCGGCATCTGCGGGCGCCTGCTCGCGAAGGGCCACGCGCGGACCAGTGGTGCGTCGATGATCGGCGGCTACGTCGGGAAGTCGGACACGCTCGACGTCGCACTGAGCCGCTTCGCGCACGCCTACGCGGATCAGACCGAACGCGACCACGCGACTTTGGTCGACGCGGTGAAGCGGGGGAAGTTGCCGTGTGAGCCGCCGACGTGAATCGGTGCGTATTTGTCGTCCGGCTTCGCTGCGGCCACCCTCTGGTCGCCCGCCCGTTTCGGCTTGGTGCGGACTCGTGGGTGCTGCCGTCTTGTGGTGGTACGCCCTCCAAGCCGTTCACGATCTGCACGGCCGGCTACCAGCCGAACGAGTTCCATTCGATACGGATCGACATGGTCTCGGTTTACCGATCATGATTGGACTGGTCGTTGGTGGCCCTCTTTTCGGAGCCGCAATCGGGGCACTCGTTTCCACGACGGGTTGGAATCTCGTACGGAGAGAACGCACGCGCGATTCTGTCTAAATCATGAGGCTGTCACTCGACTGGCGAAGCTGCCGTGGAATCCGGGGAAGAAGTGCCGGTCCAACCTGGCGACGGCGATGGGTGCGCGGGAGGGGTCGCGGGCGTCGAGAACCACCAGGGCGGAGCGGTGCTCGGCAGCAGCCGGTCGGCCTGCACGAGCCCGCCCACGATAGTGAAGGCAGTTCGGTTCGCTGGCCGCTCGGCTTCGCTACCCAGGCTCCGACATCGATCCTTGCCGCTCCACCCGCCCCGAGCACGTTCCCGACAGTGGTCGGCCCGCCGTCACGTCCGGCTTCTCCCCACTCTTCGGGAGACGAGCGCTGATCGTAGATCAGTCCTTCGCTTCGCGGACGTCCTTTCCCTGCTCGGCGAACGCCTTGAAGTCCTGCATGTGCTGTTGCGACTGCTTGCGGAAGGCGCCGGGCATCAGGACCCCCACCAACCGCATCAGCAAGCCGCTGAACCGGTATTCGCTCTCGCTCACCCAGAGCGTCATCTCCGGACCGGCTTCGGTCAGCCGGTCGCGCACAGCGCTCCACATGCCCTCGCCGACGATCTCGCGGTCGAAGTGAACGACGCTCCCTTTCGGAATCCCGCGCAGGTCTGCCGGTTCCCGACGCGTGATGGTCTCGGTGCACTCGATCTTCTGCTTCCCCATCTGCATCACGACCCGCGATGTGGTACC
>NZ_JBLWIT010000004.1:0-1219 GCF_048381435.1 Rhodococcus mengyinensis
TCGCCGGTGCGGTACATGCGTTGGCCGGGTGGGCCGTAGGGGTTGGCGACGAACCGTTCGGCGGTCAGTGCGGGCCGGTTGTGGTATCCGCGGGCCAGCTGGACCCCGGCCACATACAACTCGCCCACCACCGCCACCGGTACCGGATGCAAGCGGTGGTCCAGCACGTAGGCGTGGCAGTTGGTCTGGGGTGTGCCGATGGGCACCACCGACTCTTCGTGTTGGGTGCAGCGGTGGCAGATGACGCTGACGGTGGTTTCGGTGGGCCCGTACTGGTTCCATACCGTCGCCGGACCGAACTCCGCCAACCGTGCGACCGTCTGCCCGGACAGCGTTTCACCGCCGAGGTAGACCACCCGCACGCCGCGGAGGACGTCGGGTGATCGGCCGGCCATCAGGGCGGTCATCACCGTCGGCACCGACGCCACGTGAGTGACCTTCTGTGCCCGGATGAGTTCGGCGAGGTAGTCGGGGTCGCGTTGGCCGTCGGGCCCTGCCAAGACCACGCAGCCCCCGACCTGCAGCGGTGCAAAGAGATCGGGGGTCGACGCGTCGAAGGTCACCGCGTTGCTCTGCAGAAGACGGTCACCGGCACGGTAATCGAACGCCTCGACCACCCACTGAGCCTCGTTGACGATCGCGCTGTGCGCCACGGTCACCCCCTTCGGGCGGCCGGTCGATCCCGAGGTGAACATCACGTAGGCCGTGTTCTGCGGGCGTAGCGGTGCGCGGCGGTCCGCGTCGGTCACCGGCATCGCGGACATCGGTGACAGATCGATGGTGTCGAGGTGGAGGACCGGTACCGGGTCGGGCGGATCGTCTTGGTCGTCGTGGGTGGTGGTCAGCATGCAGGTGGGTTGCGCCACTGCGAGTATGAAGTGTGTGCGCTCGGCCGGGTGGTGGGGGTCGATGGGCAGATAAGCTGCACCGGCGGTGAGGGTGGCGTAGACGCCGACGATGAAGTCGATGGAGCGGCGCATCCGTAGTGCCACGATGGTTTCCGGGCCCACGCCCTGGGTGATCAGGTGTCGGGCGAGACGGTTGACGCGTGCATCGAACTCGGCGTAGGACAGTGTTCGGTTTCCGTCCACCACCGCGGGCGCGTCGGGTGTGCGCGTGACCTGCGCACCGAACATCGACACCAGTGTGTCGGTGGTTGTCGCATGATCGGTGTGGTTCCAGTCCTCGAGGATCAGCTGTTTTTCGTCGGCGTCGAGGA
>NZ_JBLWIT010000005.1:2500-5042 GCF_048381435.1 Rhodococcus mengyinensis
ACTTCGGTGTGGGGGGTGATGGCGTGCCTTTTGAAGAATGAGCCTGCGAGTTAGTGGCATGTCGCGAGGTTAACCCGTGTGGGGTAGCCGTAGCGAAAGCGAGTCCGAATAGGGCGTTTTTAGTGGCATGTTCTAGACCCGAAGCGGAGTGATCTACCCATGGCCAGGTTGAAGCGACGGTAAGACGTCGTGGAGGACCGAACCCACTTAGGTTGAAAACTGAGGGGATGAGCTGTGGGTAGGGGTGAAAGGCCAATCAAACTCCGTGATAGCTGGTTCTCCCCGAAATGCATTTAGGTGCAGCGTCGCGTGTTTCTCACCGGAGGTAGAGCTACTGGATGGTCTAGGGGGCCCACAAGCTTACCGAAATCAGCCAAACTCCGAATGCCGGTGAGTGAGAGCGCGGCAGTGAGACTGCGGGCGATAAGGTTCGTAGTCGAGAGGGAAACAGCCCAGATCGCCAGCTAAGGTCCCTAAGCGTGTACTAAGTGGAAAAGGATGTGGGGTCGCGAAGACAACCAGGAGGTTGGCTTAGAAGCAGCCACCCTTGAAAGAGTGCGTAATAGCTCACTGGTCAAGTGATCCTGCGCCGACAATGTAGCGGGGCTCAAGTACACCACCGAAGCTGCGGCATTCACACAATGCACCCCCTTGATTCTGCGGAGTCTTGGGCAGTGGTGTGGATGGGTAGGGGAGCGTCGTGTGGCCATGGAAGCGGCGGGGTGACCCAGCCGTGGAGGCCACACGAGTGAGAATGCAGGCATGAGTAGCGAAAGACGAGTGAGAAACTCGTCCGCCGAATGACCAAGGGTTCCTGGGCCAGGTTAATCCGCCCAGGGTGAGTCGGGACCTAAGACGAGGCCGACAGGCGTAGCCGATGGACAACGGGTTGATATTCCCGTACCCGTGTGAACGCGCCCCTGGTGAATCAGTGATACTAACCATCCTGAAGCGTCCTTACGCCCCTTCGGGGGCCCTGGATGTGGATGCATGGGACCTGATCTGGTAGTAGCCAAGCGATGGGGTGACGCAGGAAGGTAGCTGAGCCAGTCAGTGGTAATACTGGTGTAAGCCTGTAGGGCGAATGGTAGGCAAATCCGCCATTCACACAGCCTGAGAGGTGACGCATAGCCGAATGAGGCGAATTCAGTGATCCTATGCTGCCGAGAAAAGCCTCTAGCGAGCTTTCACACGGCCCGTACCCCAAACCGACACAGGTGGTCAGGTAGAGAATACTAAGGCGATCGAGATAACTATGGTTAAGGAACTCGGCAAAATGCCCCCGTAACTTCGGGAGAAGGGGGGCCTCGTCCGGTGATCACTCTTGCAGTGTGAGCTGGGTGGGGCCGCAGAGACCAGTGAGAAGCGACTGTTTACTAAAAACACAGGTCCGTGCGAAGTCGTAAGACGATGTATACGGACTGACGCCTGCCCGGTGCTGGAAGGTTAAGAGGACCGGTTAGCTCTTCGGAGCGAAGCTGAGAATTTAAGCCCCAGTAAACGGCGGTGGTAACTATAACCATCCTAAGGTAGCGAAATTCCTTGTCGGGTAAGTTCCGACCTGCACGAATGGCGTAACGACTTCTCAGCTGTCTCAACCATAGACTCGGCGAAATTGCATTACGAGTAAAGATGCTCGTTACGCGCGGCAGGACGAAAAGACCCCGGGACCTTCACTACAGCTTGGTATTGGTGTTCGGTTCGGTTTGTGTAGGATAGGTGGGAGACTGTGAAGCGCTCACGCCAGTGAGTGTGGAGTCGTTGTTGAAATACCACTCTGATCGTATTGGACCTCTAACCTCGGACCATGATCTGGTTCAGGGACAGTGCCTGGTGGGTAGTTTAACTGGGGCGGTTGCCTCCCAAAATGTAACGGAGGCGCCCAAAGGTTCCCTCAGCCTGGTTGGCAATCAGGTGTCGAGTGCAAGTGCACAAGGGAGCTTGACTGTGAGACTGACAGGTCGAGCAGGGACGAAAGTCGGGACTAGTGATCCGGCACCGGCAAGTGGAAGCGGTGTCGCTCAACGGATAAAAGGTACCCCGGGGATAACAGGCTGATCTTCCCCAAGAGTCCATATCGACGGGATGGTTTGGCACCTCGATGTCGGCTCGTCGCATCCTGGGGCTGGAGTAGGTCCCAAGGGTTGGGCTGTTCGCCCATTAAAGCGGCACGCGAGCTGGGTTTAGAACGTCGTGAGACAGTTCGGTCTCTATCCGCCGCGCGCGTTAGAAACTTGAGGAAGGCTGTCCCTAGTACGAGAGGACCGGGACGGACGAACCTCTGGTGTGCCAGTTGTTCCACCAGGAGCACCGCTGGTTAGCTACGTTCGGAAGGGATAACCGCTGAAAGCATCTAAGCGGGAAGCCTGTTCCAAGATGAGGTTTCTCACCCCCTCGAGGGGGTAAGGCCCCCGGCAGACCACCGGGTTGATAGGCCAGAACTGGAAGTCCGGTAACGGATGCAGGTGACTGGTACTAATAGGCCGAGGACTTACCACAAAGAAGCTACGCGTCCACTGTGCAGTATCTGAAACAACACACA
>NZ_JBLWIT010000006.1:0-27698 GCF_048381435.1 Rhodococcus mengyinensis
TCGATTTCGCCGAGTTCGACGCGGAAACCACGAATCTTCACCTGAAAATCCGAGCGACCCACATACTCGAGCACCGGCCCACCCTCCGAACGCCGCCACCGCACCACATCCCCCGTCCGATACATCCGATCCCCCGGCCCACCGAACGGATCCGCAACGAACCGCCCCGCCGTCAACCCCGACCGGTTCCGATACCCCCGCGCCAGCGCCGGACCCGACAAATACAACTCCCCCGCCGCCCCGAACGGCACCGGCCGCAACCGCCCATCCAACACCAACTCACCGAACCCACGAACCGGACCACCCACCGTCACCGACTCCCCCACCACCAAACCACCACTGACATTCGACATGATCGTCGCCTCCGTCGGCCCATACGCATTGAACATCCGCCGACCCGCAGCCCACCGCGCAACCAACTCCGGCGGGCACGCCTCACCCGCCACCACCAAAGCACCCAACGCCCCCAACCCCACCGGATCAACCGACGACAACGCCGTCGGCGTCAACACCGCATGCGTCACCGACTCCCCCACCAGAATCCGCGCCAACTCCTCCCCACCGTAAACCGTCGGCGGAACCACCACCAACCGCGCACCCAACCCCAACGCCCACACCAACTCGAACACCGACGCATCGAAACTCGGTGACGCACAATGCAACACCCGAGCACCCGCACACACCCCGAAACCCGAACGCTGCGCAGCCACCACATTCGCCAACCCCCGATGCGTCACCACCACACCCTTCGGCACACCCGTCGACCCCGACGTATAAATCACATACGCCGCCTGCCCCACCCGCACCCGCGCACCCCGATCCACATCCGTCACCACCCCCGCCGACACCGACGACAACCGCGACACAACCGCCACATCATCGAGCACCACCCACCGCACCGAACCCGGCAACCGATCCCGCACCTTCGAGACCGTCACCCCCACCACCACACCCGAATCCGTCAGCATGTGCTCCACACGCCCCACCGGATACTGCGGATCCACCGGCAAAAACGCCGCCCCCGTCTTCGCCACCGCCCACACCGACAACACCGACTCGACTGACCGCGCCACCGCCACAGCCACCACCGACTCCGCACCCACCCCCGCCCCCAACAACACCCGCGCCAACCGATTCGACGCCTCATCCAACTCCCGATACGTCAACCGACGATCCCCACACACCACCGCCACCGCACCCGGATCCGCAACCACCGACGCCGCCAACAACTCCGGCAACGACACCTCCGACACCGACACCCCACCCACCACCGGAGTCAAGCACTCCAACTCCGCCACACCGATCACGGCGAGCGGTGTGCCGGGGTCGGCGGCGAGCAGTTCGTCGATCAATTCGACGACGCCGGCGTGATGCGACCGCAGGTCGTCGTCGCGGTAGCGGTACGGGTTGGCCTCGAACTCGACGATCGTCGACGCCGGCGTGCCACTCCGGTACACGTTCACGGACAGGTCCGGGACAGGACCGGTGGTGAGGATCCGGAAGTCACCGGTCAGCGACCCGAAGGTGAGATCCTGATCGAAGAGCATCACGTTGATCATCGGTCCCGAGATCCTGCGGGCCTCGGCGGACACACCCAGCTCACGCAGAATGTCCTCGACGTTGCCGCGCTGGTGCCGCATTGCCCCCATCAGTTCGTGCTGGACCCGGGTCACGAGGTCGCCGACGGTGTCGTCGGATCGGACCTGCACCCGCAATGGCGCAACGTTGGCGAGCATGCCGCCGGAGCGGCGCAGTACAGCGGTGGTGCGCGCGGACAGCGGAATGTCCACGAGCACGTCCTGCCGTCCCGTCCGCCGCGAGAGGTAGCAGGCGAAGGCGGCGATCAACGCGGCTGCTGCCGTCGCGCCCGGCCGGCCGTCGGTGTCCTCGAGCCGTGCGACGGTATCGGCGGACAGCGCCGCGCGCACGGTCAGGCTGTGGGCGGCGGGTGGAGCCTCGATGTCGGTCAGGGAGGCGCCGTTCGTGCGTGTGTGGAGACGTTCGGCCCAGTAGTCGCGGTCGGACGAGAACCGGTGGGACGCCCGGTAGTCGCCTTCGAGGCGGTGCAGGGTGTGCAGGTCGGCTGCACGGTTCGGTTCGAGCTCGAGACCGTGGACCGCCGCGGTGTACAGGGCGGCGACACGGTTGACCATCGTCATCGCCCCGTATCCGTCGAGGGCGACGTGGTGGATCCTGCTGTACCACAGGTGCCGCTCGTCACCGACCCGCAACAGTGACGATTCGCACAGATAGTCGTGCTCGAAATCGACTCGTGCCGTGTAGTTCTCCTGCATCCACGCCTCCGCGGCGGCCATCGGGTCGGATGCACTGCGGAAGTCGACGATTCCCATGGCCGCGTCGGCAGGCGGATCGACCACCTGATGCGGCTCACCATCGACGTCGACCAGGCGCAGGAACACCGACTCGTATTCGTGGCCGGCAACGAGCGCTACCTCACGGAACAGATCGACGTCCAGCTGCCCGTGGATGTCGACGTACTGCGCGATGCAGATCGGGACGTCCGGGTCGAGTTGCTGCGCAAACCACAGCCCGTGCTGCGCCGCGGACAGCGGGAACGGATCGGATCGATGCTCTCGGTAGTTCGCTCGCGCAGCGTGTTCCATCAAATCACCAACCGGGGTGCTTGCGCCGCTGGATCGACGGCGGGACGCTCGGTCCTTGTGGGCAGGGGCAGCCGGATATACCGACGCCACTACGGTCCCGCGGATCGCCTTGCGCGAAAACACACCCTAGGTGTGTGGTGTGGGCACCCTGCACCGCCGGCACAACCCCACGACGAGGATGCCGGAGAACTATGCTTGGCCGTGAGCGTGTTCGAGGCGCGATGACCTGGAGCGCCGCCGAGGAGGTCCGCGATGAAGGCGATCATCCACACTCGGTTCGGCGGACCCGAAGTACTCGAACTCGCGCAGGTCCCGAAGCCGACACCCAAGGACGGCGAAGTCCTGGTGAAAGTCCACGCGACAACGGTGACAACAGCCGAATGCAAGATGCGCCGCGGCGAGCCGCTCTGGGGCCGGTTCATCCTCGGGCTGCGACGGCCACGAAGGAAGCTGCGGACCCTGGGCCTCGAGCTTGCCGGAGAGATCGAGGCCGTCGGCAAGGACGTGCACCGGTTCCAGCCTGGCGATCAGGTATTCGGGTTCACCGGTTTCGATATCGGCGCCTACGCCGAGTACAAGTGCCTACCGGAAACCGCCTCGCTCGCACTCAAGCCGGTCGACAAGACCTACGAAGAGGCCGCCGCCGCCGTCGACGGGGCCACCACCGCGCTGTTCTTCCTTCGGGACAAGGCTAAGGTGCGAACCGGACAGAAGGTTCTCGTCAACGGCGCCTCCGGCAGCGTCGGCACCTACGCAGTGCAACTCGCCAAGTCGTTCGGCGCGGAGGTCACCGGAGTGTGCGGTCCGCACAACACGGAGTTGGTGAAGTCCCTGGGCGCCGACAAGGTCATCGATTACACCACCGAGGATTTCACCGACAACGCCGAGGAATACGACGTCGTCTTCGACGCCGTCGGCAGGAATTCGTTCGCTCGGTGCAAGGGCTCGCTCACCGAGCACGGGTGCTACGTTCCCACATCCGGGCTGAACAACAACCTGCTGCAACTCTGGACCTCGATCCGAGGCGGAAGGAAAGTCGTCACCGGTATGTCCATCCGCAAGAACGACGCATTGGCGTACATCAAGCAGCTCATCGAAGCGGGCAAACTGCGGATCGTCATCGACCGCAGCTATCCCCTGGAACGCATCGTCGAGGCGCATCGGTATGTCGACACCGGACACAAGAGTGGCAACGTCGTCATCACCGTGGCCTAGACGCGCCCACATGACCCCACTCGGGTACGCGCGTTTACGAGATCGCGACCTGGGGGAATCTCGTACACAAAAGGACGGTGCCAGATGTTGAAATCCGAGAACCCGAACCCCGTGCGGCCCACCCGAAGCTTCCTCGACCGGCGCCGCGGGCCCTCCGACCGTGAACTGTTGACCACCGCGAAGGCGGTGCTGATCACCAGCCGGGGCTACAGCGATGCGCAGGCGTTCGACGAACTGCTCGACGTGGCGCGACGGCACCACCTGTCCGTGCAGGGTGCCGCCCGGTGCCTGATCGACCTCACCAGCAACACCCGGCACCTCACCAGTCGCCGACCGGGCACGTTCCCCGAGTGGGAAGGACTCCGCGGACAGCCTCCTTCGGGGCCCCACCGGCCTTCGCAGCGCATGGCCAGCCTGCACGGGCGACACCATCCCCACCTCGCGACGCAGATACGCCCGTGACCAGCGCGGCCCGTCGGCTGTCGGCGCGCCGGAGTCGCCGGCAGCGGCAGCGCACCCATATTCCTGCGGCAGATCGCCGCCCGGTCTCTAGGCTGGATTGTGTGGGACGGCGACCGTTGACCCCACCCACCGTCGCAGGTACGCACGCAGTTCGTCCTGGCTCCGCGGCGGGTTTCCGGGCGAGATGAAGAACGACTGCATCGTCCGCAGCTGATATTCGACGAGCTCACGCAGGGCGGGCTCGTCGTAGCCGTGCCGCTCCCAGTCGACGTCGAAGCGTCTGATCATCGTCATTCCGAAGGTGAGGGCTTCGTCGGACGTGATCCCCTCGGTGTGGGAATGAGAACCGGACAGCATGATGCCGAGCTGCGGAATGCGGGGCGCTTCGTTGAGTGTGTAGATCACGGCCTCGACCACAGCTTCAGCGGGGTCTTCGATACCCACGAGGTGTTCTGTGAGGCGGTCGAGGAATCCGGCGACGGCGGCGATGGCTGCGGCTCGTAGGAGGGCGTCGGTGCTGGGAAAGTATCGGTACACCGTCTGACGGATGACGCCAAGGGATTCCGCAACGTCGGCGATGCTGATCGCCGTATCTTTCCGATTGATGAGTGCGACTGCGGCGGTGACGATTCGCCGGGACGCTTCCTCGTCACTTCCAGGCGGACTACCACCCCACCCACGCCTGCCAGCCACTGTCTTTCCCTACCTCTCACAACGCGCCGCTGGGCCCGAACGGCATGCAAGGGCTGTCGGCGCACCGCCCCACCGGACTCAGAGGTTACCGCGAACGCTTGGCCCTCCACCCCGAAGCCCTATTTCGCGGACGCTCTCCAGGGATTCGCCGAATTCCGGGTGCGCGATGTTGAGCCGGACCACCACCGCTTCCACCGGCGTGGACTACGGGCCCGGGGTTGTCGCTGATGGTCCGGGACCCCGAGAACGACGCCCGAGCTGCAGCTCGACGCCACTCGAGCTCGTGCCGATGAAGTCCCGGAAACTCGCGCGGGCCTTCCTCTCGCGGTCCTACCCTGGTACGCGAGAGACGGAAGGCGGATGAGTGCTGCTGCTGCAGAACCGCACCACGATCGTCCACGGGCAGTGGCGCCATCGGCTCCGCGGTCGCGCGGGCGTACGCGCGGGAAGGCGCTGAGGTGCACCTCACCGGACGCACGCGCGCCACGCTCGAGGATGTCGCCCACCGCATCAGGGACGAGGGCGGGATTGCGCACGTTGCTGTTCTCGATGCGGTGGACCCGGACGCGGTTGAACGGCATGCCGCGGCGGTGGCGGACCAGAGCGGCGGCATCGACGTCTGCTTCAACGCCACCTTCAACGACGACATCCAAGGCACGCCGCTCGTCGACATGCGGGTCGGCGACGTCATGCAGCCAGTCGCCAAGGCGGTCACGACGAGCTTCACCGTGGCCACGGCCGCTGCGCGCCACATGGTGGGACGCGGCACCGGCGTCATCCTCGTCATGGCCGGCGGACGGGAGGCTATCCCGAACCTCGGTGGCTCCCACGTCGCGTGGGCCGCACTCGCCGGACTGTGCCGACAGCGAACGCGGCTGTCTTCGCCGCGTCCGACTGGGCCACGACGATGACCGCGTCCGAGATCAACCTCACCGGCGGCGCTGTCGTCGACTGACCCGGGCCTGGAGGCGGGACGAACGCCCTCCTCCTTCCGGGTTCGGTGGCAACCGAACTGTGAGTACCGACAGCGCCAGGTCTCCGGAACAGGCGCGGGACCGCATCGCGATCGGTGACCGGCACCCCATCGTTGATGGAGCCGCGACCGAGGCTCGTTGGCATGCGCAAAACCGAATTGTTCAGATCGGTAACCCGTTGCTTGGGAAACTTAATCATACAAACCCATCGATGTGTGTATGTTGTTAAACGCTCGGGTCTCTACCTGCCCAGAGGCTGCAGCCCACTCATGTCGCACGAGACGAGGTATCCCACATGACCGACCTGCACCCCAGAAAGATGGATTTCGCGTTCGACGAACAGGACGTCCCGTTCCTCTGGAACCCCGACAACCCGGCCTGGTCGAACATGTCGAATGCGATCTCGTTCCTGGCCGTCGGCTTCGAGAAGATGATCGTCAAGGCGATCATGCAGGCAAAACCACGGATGACCGACCCCGAGGTCGCAGAAGAGGCCATGGCGTTCATGCGTCAGGAGGGTCACCACTCGACCGCGCATCGCCAGCACGTCAAAGCCCTGATCAAGCGATACCCGGGGCTCCAGAACACCCTGGACGCCGTGATCGGCGAGTACGACCTCCTCTCCGAGGCGACGACCCTGAACTACCGACTCGCCTACACCGCGGATCTGGAGGCAACCTTCACGCCGGTGTTCAAACTGATGCTCGACAACGACGCGACCCTCTTCCGACCGGGAGACGACCGCGTCGCGTCCCTGTTCATCTGGCATTTCGTCGAAGAGGTCGAACACCGGAGTTCCGCGATGATCATCTTCAATTCCCTTGTCGGGGAAGAGCTGTACCGGATGCGGATGGCGCCGTCGATCTTCGCACATGTGATGAAGGTGATGCGGATCGCCTGCGCCGGCTTCAATCAGCACGTGCCGATCAGGGAGCGGAAGGTCGATTCGATGTCGATGTTCGCCACGCACCGCACGAAGCAGAAACTGCTCACGTCGTTCGCGCCCTACCTGAGCAAAGGCGTCATGCCGCGTGCGTTCGACGACCTCCCGCGCGGTGAACAGCTCACCGCACTGGCCGGCATCGTCCGTAGTCAGATGCCGAAACACGACCCCACCCACGAAAAGCTGCCCGCGCTCGCAGACGAGTGGTTCGCCCGATACGACGCAGGCTACGACTGCACCCGGTGGTACACCGCGGACTCACGCGAACGCCGGACCGATCCCGTCCCGGCGGTGGTCAACTGATGGCCGACCTCTGCTCACCCACCTTCGACCAACTCTCGGCAGCGCTCGGCTTCTCGTGCGCCGAGGCCGGCGGGCTCGTCGAGGTCCGTAGCCCGTCGGCGCTGGAGAACTGGACCCTGCCGGTTCTCGAGCTCACCATCGTGGTCGGGTCGGTGCTCGCGCTCGTATTCGCGATCCTGCGCTGGCGCCGCAACGGCGATCCGACCAACCTGGTGCTCTGGTTCGGCGCCACGGCGTACCTGTTCGTCATCGAGCCACCGCTGTACTTCCCGGCGGCCTTCGGGATCGAAGAGCACGTGGACACGATGTTCGCGCACAACGTGTTCACCGTGGACTTCCTGTGGGGCCGGTTGCCGCTGTACATCATCGCGATCTATCCGCTGATGGCCACGCTTGCCTTCGAGCTCGTCCGGATGCTCGGCGTCTTCCGGAAGTACGGCGCACTCGTCGGCGCAATCTGCGTCGGCTTCGTGCACCACGCGTTCTACGAGATCTTCGACCACCTCGGACCGCAGCTGAGGTGGTGGGAATGGTCGACCACCAACCCGGTCAACCAGCCCATGTTCGACTCGGTCCCACTGCCGAGCGTGGTGGTGTTCGCGGCCCTGTGGCCCATGTCGCTGGCCCTGTGCGTTCAGTTCTTCGTGGGCCGCTACGCCGACCGGGGCCGGGACTTCACCGGACTCGAACTGGTGTGGCGCACGATCGTGATCGGTCTCCTGGCGTCGGCGGGCACGTTCATCCTCCCAATCCCGGCGACGGTCCTCGGAATGGAGAGCACCACGGTCCGGGGAATTCTCTACGCGGCCGAACTGATCGTCATCGTGCTCGTCGCGATCCCGATCCTGGTCCGGCAGTGGTCGCGGCTTCGACGGGGGACGTCCGACGTTCCGATCTATTCGAACGATTTCGTCCGTGTCTACAGTGTGGTGTACCTCGGCGTGATGGGCATTCTGTGGGTGACCGCGTTGCCCAGCTACTTCGGCGCCGTCGACGGCGTCACGAGCAACGGCGATCCCATCGGAAATCTCTGGTACACCATCGCCTGCTTCGCGATTGCGATTCTGTGCGTCGCCGCCACCTTCACGGTGCCGCGGGGCCCCGCTGACGGACGCGGCCCGGTCTCCGGTGAGGGTGCGGTGCCGAACGCGGTCCGATAGGCGCGACGACGGGAGCGACTGCTCGGCCGGTGCGACCCCCGCCCGTGATCCGCGGTGATACGCGCAGATCACGGGCTGGGATGTCGCGAACTACAAGGCGCCGAGCGCTTCACAGGCCTTTCGCACGCCTTCGCCGTAGGCGGGGTCTGCTTGGGTGCAGTTGGCGATGTGGCGCTCGATGACGGCGGCCGACGCTCCGGTGATGGCACGGGCGGTGTTCTCGAACAGCACAGTCTGCTGCTCGGCGCTCATACTGCGGAAGAGGTTCCCGGGCTGTTCGAAGTAGTTGTCGTCGTCTGCTCGGTAGTCGAACCGGTCGGCGACCACACCGACTTCGAGTGGCGGTTCGGCGTAGCTGCGCTGGTCCGCGAATCGGCCGTGGGAGTTGGGTTCGATGCTCGGGACGCTGCCCTGGTTCCCGTCGACGCGCATGGCACCGTCACGGTGGAACGAATTGACGTGGGTTGCGCCCCTGGGGCTGTTGACCGGGATCTGGTGGTGGTTGACGCCGAGCCGGTAGCGGGCGGCGTCGCCGTAGGAGAACAGCCGGCCCTGCAGCATGCGGTCCGGTGAGAATCCGATGCCGGGGACGACGTTCGCCGGGGAGAAGGCGGCCTGCTCGACGTCGGCGTGGTAGTTCTCCGGGTTCCGGTCGAGTTCGAGTTCCCCGACCTCGATGAGGGGGTAGTCCTTCTTGGACCACACCTTGGTGAGGTCGAACGGATGGTAGCGGTAGGTCTGGGCGTCGGCTTCCGGCATGATCTGCACGAAAAGGGTCCACTTCGGGTAGTTGCCGTCCTCGATCGCGTCGAAGAGGTCGCGTTGCGCCGACTCGCGGTCGCCGGCGACGACGGCGGCGGCTTCTTCGTCGGTGAGGTTCTTGATGCCCTGCTGGGTGCGGAAGTGGAATTTCACCCAGGAGCGCTCTCCGGCGTCGTTGACGAACGAGAAGGTGTGTGACCCGAATCCGTGCATGTGCCGGTAGCCGTCGGGGATACCGCGGTCGGACATCACGATGGTGATCTGGTGCAGCGCCTCCGGGAGGTTGGTCCAGAAGTCCCAGTTGTTCTCCGCCGAGCGGAGGTTGGTCTTCGGATCGCGCTTGACCGCGTGGTTGAGGTCGGGGAACTTGAGGGGGTCGCGGAAGAAGAAGACGGGGGTGTTGTTGCCGACGACGTCCCAGTTGCCTTGCTCGGTGTAGAAGCGGACGGCGAATCCGCGGATGTCGCGTTCGGCGTCGGCGGCGCCGCGCTCGCCGGCGACCGTGGAGAAACGCAGGAATACTGCGGTCTGCTTGCCGATCTCCGAGAATACGGCGGCGTTGGTGTGTGCGGTGATGTCGTGGGTGACGCGGAAGGTGCCGAACGCGGCCGAACCTTTGGCGTGCATGCGGCGTTCGGGGATGACTTCGCGGTCGAAGTGCGCGAGTTTCTCGAGAAGCCAGACGTCTTGCAGGAGCATCGGACCGCGTGCGCCGGCGGTGAGGCTGTTCTGGTTGTCGGGTACCGGCGCACCGGCGACTGTGGTGAGTCCGTTCGGGTTGGTCATCGATTTCTCCTGTCTGACACCCGAGTCTGGGCGGGTGAATGTGGTTCGGCGAGAGCATCCCTCGCAGGAGAGCGCAGCGATGTCTCAATCTGACATTCCCGCGGTACGGTCGGTCAGAGCACGATGCCGAATTCGCGGATCTTGCGGTAGATCGTCGCTCGGGACATGCCGATGGCGGTGGCGGCGGCCGTCTTGTCGCCGGCATGAAGCGCGAGCGCGTCCACGATCGCGTCCCGCTCGAGCGCCTGCATCCTGGTCAACGTTCGGCGTGTGGTGGAACGGCATGCGGGAGGCAGCGTGTCGATTTCGACGACACCGGCCCGTTGCCGCCGGTAAGTGTCCTCGAGAACCTTCTTCAGCTGGGTGACGTTTCCGCGCCACGCCAGACGCGCGAGCTGATTCGAGGCGGCCGGAGCCAGGGTGAGGCCGGTGGCCCCCAGGGTGTCGAGCAGGCTGCGCACAAGATCGGGAATGTCGTCCAGGTGGTGCCGCAGGGGTGGCACCGTGACCGACTTGGGGAACATGCGCAGCAATGGAGTGGTGTCGGTCGAGTCCTGGGGATACCGGGCGAGCACCACCCACGGTCTGCGAGGTGGCTCCTGCGCCTGGGGGCCCTGCAGTAGGTCCGCGAGTGCGGCGAGATGAGCGTCGCCCAGGGCGTGTGCGTGCAGTATTGCCAGGTCGGATCCGCTGTCGAGTTCGTCGGAGACCTCGGTGAGGAGGTCGTCGCCGAGTGCGGTGGCGTCGAGTACGGCGAGTCCGCGGTCCGGTACGAGTTGGTGCGCCGCTCGGATCAGGGCGGTCTTGCCGACGCCGGGTTCTCCGTCGAGGACGAGCCAGTCCTGTCGTCGGCAGGCGTCGACGACCGCCTGGACCGTGTGCCGCCAGAGCGGGCTGGCACCGGCGATCGCGGGCGGGGTGGGAACATTCGCCTTCGGAGTGGAAAGACGCCGCGAAGCAACCTGTTTCGTGATCCGAACAACACCTCCGGCCAGCCGGCTACCGGTGAATGCCGGCTCGTAACTCAGGCGTGCGACCGTTCCGCTGGGCAGGTCGGTGAGGATCGTGACCGGTGCCGTTTCGCCGCCGATGTCTCGGGTGCGTTCGAGGATCGCCATCTGGTCTGGTGAGTCGAATTGTTGCCGGGTCAGCGAGTTCATCATCACGACCTCGTCACCGACAGCGACGACGGGTCGGCTGGAGCGCCGGCATGCGGACCGGTACGCACTGAAGATCGCCCTGTCCAGTTCGGTTGCGTCGTCGAGCATGCGCTCGCGAAGGCGGGCTGCGGCAAGTGTGGCGAAAGACAGCAGCAGGGTGTTGGAATTCTGCGCGGCGGTGGTCAGGTCCACGACACCGAGGATCGCTCCGGTCATGGGGTGCGTCACCGGCGCTCCCGCGCAGGAGAAAGACCGCAGCGGACCACTGAAGTGCTGGTCTCCGTCCACGAGGAGAGGTCGGCCGACCTCGAGTGCGGTACCGATTCCATTGGTGCCGACCTGGGTCTCCGCGTAGCGAAAGCCCGGGGCGAGGTCGACTCGGTCGAGTGCGGTGAACAAGGCGCTGTCGCCACCGGTGCGGGAGAGCACGATGCCGTTCGCATCGGTGAGAATCAGTGATACCGGCTCGTTTTCGATGGCGGTGGTCAAGTCGGGCAGCACGGATCGGGCGACGCGCTCGAGCACCGTATCGGTGGCCGCGCGCTCGACGTACGCGGCGGCGGGCCGGTCGTCGTCGCCCAACGCCTGCCGAGATCGCGACCAGGACACCCGGAGCCAATTACTCAGACGAAGGTAATCCGATCCCGCAGGCGAACTCGAGGCCGGAGCCCCCTCGGAGTCCGAGTCCGAGTCCGAGTCCGAGTTCGACTTCGGCGTCGTGCGGTGGTGTGACGTGCTGGTGGGCTGTGGGGTCACTCGCTCGGGTCTCCTGGGTCGACTGATCGAGGGCTGCATGGTCTGCCGCGGCGCGGGGCAAGTGTAGGCAGCCACCACCCACCCGAAGGTGACCTGCGTCTCACACTGAGACGGATGAGAGCTGGGTCACGGGGTTCAATCAACTTCCACAACGTCCCCCCCCACAGCCGGCACCCGGCCGGCTCACGATCCAGGAGGCGCACATTGAGTAGGCAAAGCCTGACAAAGGCCCACGCGAAAATCACCGAACTGTCATGGGATCCGACATTCGCAACCCCGGCCACCCGGTTCGGCACCGACTACACCTTCGAGAAGGCTCCGAAGAAGGATCCTCTCAAGCAGATCATGCGGTCCTACTTCCCGATGGAGGAAGAGAAGGACAACCGCGTGTACGGCGCCATGGACGGTGCCATCCGCGGCAACATGTTCCGGCAGGTGCAGCAGCGGTGGCTCGAGTGGCAGAAGCTGTTCCTGTCGATCATTCCGTTCCCGGAGATCTCGGCCGCCCGAGCGATGCCGATGGCCATCGACGCCGTCCCCAACCCGGAAATCCACAACGGGCTGGCGGTGCAGATGATCGACGAGGTTCGTCACTCGACGATCCAGATGAACCTCAAGAAGCTGTACATGAACAACTACATCGATCCCGCCGGGTTCGACATCACCGAGAAGGCGTTCTCGAACAACTACGCGGGCACCATCGGCCGGCAGTTCGGCGAAGGGTTCATCACCGGTGACGCAATCACTGCCGCGAACATCTACCTGACCGTGGTCGCCGAGACCGCGTTCACCAACACCCTGTTCGTCGCGATGCCCGACGAGGCCGCCGCCAACGGTGACTACCTGCTGCCGACGGTGTTCCACTCGGTGCAATCCGACGAGTCCCGGCACATCTCCAACGGCTATTCGATCCTGCTGATGGCGCTCGCCGACGAGCGCAACCGGCCGCTGCTCGAACGGGATCTGCGGTACGCATGGTGGAACAACCACTGTGTCGTCGACGCCGCGATCGGCACCTTCATCGAGTACGGCACGAAGGACCGCCGCAAGGACCGCGAAAGTTACGCCGAGATGTGGCGGCGGTGGATCTACGACGACTACTACCGCAGCTACCTCATCCCGCTCGAGAAGTACGGCCTGACGATCCCGCACGACCTGGTCGAGGAGTCGTGGAAACGGATCACCGAGAAGGGCTACGTCCACGAGGTGGCCCGGTTCTTCGCCACCGGCTGGCCGGTGAACTACTGGCGGATCGACACGATGACCGACAAGGACTTCGAATGGTTCGAGCACAAGTACCCCGGCTGGTACTCGAAGTACGGCAAGTGGTGGGAGGAGTACAACCGCCTCGCCTACCCCGGCCGTAACAAGCCGATCGCGTTCGAGGAGGTCGGGTACCAGTACCCGCACCGGTGCTGGACCTGCATGGTGCCGGCCCTGATCCGCGAGGACATGGTCGTGGAGAAGGTCGACGACCAGTGGCGGACCTACTGCTCGGAGACTTGCTACTGGACCGACGCGGTCGCGTTCCGCAGCGAGTACGAGGGCCGGGATACCCCGAACATGGGGCGTCTCACCGGATTCCGGGAGTGGGAGACCCTCCATCACGGCAAGGATCTCGCTGACATCGTGCAGGACCTCGGTTACGTGCGCGACGACGGTAAGACCCTCATCGGTCAGCCGCACCTCCATCTGGACGACCCGAAGAAGATGTGGACTCTGGACGACGTACGAGGCAACACCTTCCAGAGTCCGAACGTGCTGCTGAACCAGATGTCCGAAGCCGAACGCAACGCGCACATCGCCGCGTACCGCGCCGGCGGCACAGTTCCGGCCTGATTCAAGGCCCGGTGGGTGGCGCCGCGGCCACTCCGGCGCCACCCACCGCTTCACCATTCACTTCACGAGCCCAGGAGAACCCCCGTGGCCGACAAGCACGTAATCAACTTCGAGCCCGTCGACATCGAGATGGAAGTCGGCGAAGACGAGTACATCCTCGATGCCGCATTCCGACAAGGCATCCACCTGATGCACGGCTGCCGTGAGGGACGCTGCTCGGCCTGCAAATCCTTTGTCCTCGACGGCGACATCCAGATGGAGAACTACTCGACATTTGCGTGCAACGACGCCGAGGTCGACGAGGGGCACGTGCTGCTGTGTCGCTCAACCGCATACAGCGACTGCACGATCGAACTGCTCAATTTCGACGAGGACGAACTTCTGGGCGGTGTCCCCATCCAAGATGTGCGCACCCAGGTGACCGGGATCGAGTCGATGACCAAGGACATCGTGTCGCTGCGACTGGCGCCCGTCGAACCCGCTGGGTACGAATTCAAACCTGGTCAATACTCCGACCTGCACATCCCGGGAACCGACGAGCATCGGTCCTTCTCCATGGCGACAACCCAATCGACGCCGGGGCACGTCGAATTCCTCATCAAGAAGTACCCCGGCGGCAAGTTCGCCGGCCTGCTCGAGGACGGGATATCGGTAGGTGACGAGATCGCCCTGACCGGTCCGTACGGGTCGTTCACCATCAAGGAAGGCCACGTTCTGCCAATGGTCTTCATCGGCGGCGGCGCGGGGATGGCTCCGCTGCTGTCGTTGCTGCGGCACATGAGCGAGACGGGCAACACCCGGCAGGTGCACTTCTACTACGGTGCCCGCACCCCGCAGGACCTGTTCTACCTCGACGAGATCCTCGAACTCGGACAGGGACTGAAGGATTTCAGTTTCGTGGCCTGCCTGTCCGAATCGATGGACCCACCGCCGGTGGGTGCGATCACCGTCGAGGACGGCAATGTCACCGACGTCGTCAGCTGCAGCGAACCCGAGCTCGGGCGGGCCGAGGTGTACCTGTGCGGGCCGCCGCCGATGGTCGACGCCGCCCTGGAACTGCTCGAGGCGAAGGGCACCCCGCACGACCAGATCTTCTACGACAAGTTCACCAGCCCCGCCTTCGAGTAGACGTCCCTCGGAAACCACCTTCCTGCTTCACCGACAGAACTGAGAAACGAGATGACCGCAACCTCCGAGTCCAAGCAACGCAGCTTTCCGAAGATCGAGTTCACCGACTCCGAAGCCGGTGCGCTGGAGTTCCCCAGCTCCCGCAGCCGCTCGTTCAGCTACTACACACCGGCCAAGAAGCGGTCGACGATGTACGAGGACGTGACCGTCGACGTGCAGCCCGACCCCGACCGTCACCTCTCGCAGGGCTGGATCTACGGCTTCGGTGACGGACCCGGCGGTTACCCACAGGAGTGGACGGCCGCGAAGTCGTCGAATTGGCACGCCTTCCTCGACCCGAACGAGGAGTGGGACCAGACCATCTTCCGCAACAACTCCAAGGTGGTCCATCAGGTCGAGTTGTGCCTGTCCAACGCCAAGCGTGCCCGAGTTTACGACGCCTGGAACACCCCGTGGCTGACGTTCATCTCCCGCAACCTGGGGGCCTGGATGCACGCCGAGAACGGGTTGGCGCTGCACGTGTTCACCTCGATCCAGCGGTCCTGCCCGACGAACATGATCAACACCGCCGTCGCGGTGAACGCCGCCCACAAGATGCGCTTCGCCCAGGACTTGGCCCTGTTCAACCTCGACCTGTCCGAGGCCACCGAGGACTTCGACGGTCTCGCCCACAAGGAGGTCTGGCAGTCCGCACCCGAGTGGCAGCCCACCCGCGAGGTCGTCGAGCGGCTCACCGCGGTTCCGGACTGGTGTGAGCTGCTGTTCGCCTCGAACATCGTCTTCGAGCAGCTGGTCGGCACCCTGTTCCGCAGCGAATTGGTCATGCAGATCGCCGCCGGTAACGGTGACTACATCACCCCCACCATCGTCGGCACCGGCGAACACGACTACGACCGCGACCTCGCCTACACCCGCAACCTGTTCCGGTTGCTCACCCGAGACCCCGAGCACGGGGAGACGAACAAGGAGCTGTTCGGCACCTGGCTCTCGATCTGGGTGCCACGGTGCCTCGACGCCGCCCGGGCACTGCAGCCGATCTGGTCACAGCCGGCCGACAAGGCGATCACCTTCGCCACCAGTTTCGACGCCGCCACCGACAAGTTCCGTTCCCTGCTCGAGGACCTCGGGCTCGACATCCCCAAGGAGTTGGACAAGTGAGCATGCAATTCGGATCGTCCACCGAGTTCTCCAACATGTGTGGCGTGACCTTGATGAACACCCCCATCGGCCGTGTCGTCGCGGAAGTGATGGGCGCCAAGGACGGTGTCGAGCTGACCGAGTACCCGTCGATGATCCGCGTCGACGGCCAGAAGCTGCTCGACTTCGACTACGAGGAACTCACCGACGCCCTCGGCCAGGAATTCGACGGCTCCATCTTCGAGGAGATCAGCTCCACCCACTACGGGCGCATGGTCCACCTCGACGAGAAGACCCTGCTGTTCGCCAGCCCCGAGGACGCCGCCGAGTACATCGGATTCGACCTCACAGCGCAGTAGATCGCAGCTGTCCGGGGCCACACAGGGTGGCCCCGGACACCCCCAGCCCACCCGAAAACCAGGACCAAGCGAGGACCCGATGTATCAGAAGGACGGTCAGAAATATTTCATCGTGGACGGCCACGTCCACGTCTGGGACGCCCGCGAGTCGAACCAGAAGAACGTGCACGGCAAGCAGTTCATCGACTGCTTCTACGACTATCACAAGAACCTCAGCCCCGAAGAGGTCGTGTGGGACTACGACACCTACACGTACTACGGCAGCGAACGCTTCGAGCGTGACATCTTCGTGGAGGGATACGTCGACCACGCGATCTTCCAGGCCACCTTGCTCAGCGACTTCTACCACAACGGATTCGGGCGAACCGACGAAGCACTCGCCCTGGTCGCCAAGCACCCCGGCAAACTGACCTACAACCACGCCTACGATCCCCGTCACGAGGAGGCCGGGCTCGAACAACTCCGCAAGGACGCCGACCGGATGAACCTGCAGGGCGTCAAGCTCTACACCGCCGAATGGCACGGCGATTCCCGCGGCTACAAACTCGACGACCCCTGGTCCCGGCGCTACCTCGAAGAGTGCATCGAGCTGGGGATCAGGAACATTCACGTCCACAAGGGCCCGACGATCCGTCCCCTCGACCGCGACGCCTTCGACGTCTCCGACATCGACAAGGTCGCCACCGACTACCTGGACCTGCGGTTCGTCGTCGAGCACGTGGGCCTGCCGCGCCTCGAGGACTTCTGCTGGATCGCCACCCAGGAGTCGAACGTGTACGGCGGCCTGGCGGTTGCCCTTCCGTTCATCCACACCCGGCCCCGCTACTTCGCCCAGATCATCGGCGAGTTGCTCTACTGGATCGGCGAGGACAAAATCCTGTTCGGCAGCGACTATGCGCTGTGGACCCCGAAGTGGCTGATCGAGAAGTTCGTCGACTTCCAGATCCCCGAGGACATGCAGGGCGAGTACGCCCCGATCACCGTCGAGCAGAAGCAGAAGATCCTCGGCCTCAACGCGGCAGCGCTGTACGACATCGACGTTCCCGCGAACCTGCGACTGGCCGAGCCGGCCGGGCAGGAAGGTGTGGAGGTCGCTGCCGGGGCGCGGGAAACCGTGTCGTCATGACCGCCGCCGTCGTCTGCACCGAACAGGACGTCCTGATCGCCCTGTCGACGGTCACCGACCCGGAACTGGACGAGCCGATCACCGATCTCGGCTTCGTCCGGTCGGTCACCCTCGATGACGACGGGGTCACCGTCCACCTACGGCTGCCCACCGCGTTCTGCTCGCCGAACTTCGCCTACCTCATGGCCTCCGACGCCCTCGACGCCCTGCGTCTGGTCGAGGACATCGGCGAGGTGCGGGTGCTGCTCGACGACCATCACGACAGCGACAAGATCAACGCCGGTCTCGCGGCGGACGCCGGATACGTCGGGACGTTCGGCTCCGAGGCGGAGGAGAGTCTGCACGAGTTGCGCCGAACGTTCCGGTCCAAGGCGCACGCCGCGGCGATGGAGCGGTGTGTCGAGGCGCACCTGAAGACCACCGATGTGGGTGTGAACGAGATCTACCGGCTCACCCTCAGCGACCTCGCTCCCGGGAAGGCCAAGGCCGCGCTGCTGCGTCGCAGGATCGGCATCGGGTTGAGCATCTGCCCGGCCAGCCGGGTGTTCGTCGACGACGACGGCAAGCGCATCGCCTCGGAATCGGTGCCGATGCGGCTGCGCTTCGCCAAGTCGGTGCGCATTTCGATGGAAGGCAACGCGCATTTCTGCCGCGGCCTGCTCGCCACCCGTTACGCCGACAGCGAATCCGTCGGCGCCACACCGCGAATCACCAATATCAGAACCAGGAGCCCGCGATGAAGGCCGTGCAAGTGGTGGGATACCACACCAAACTGCAGCTCACCGACATTCCCGAACCCACGATCGACGGCCCGCTCGATGTCATCGTGCGCATCGGCGGCGCGGGTGTGTGCCGCACCGATCTGCACATCCTCGAAGGGCAGTGGGAGGCGAAGTCCGGTGTCGCGCTGCCGTACACGATCGGCCACGAGAACGCCGGCTGGGTCCACGCCGTGGGCGACGCCGTCACCAATGTCGCGGTCGGCGACAAGGTGATTCTGCACCCGCTCATCACGTGCGGACTGTGCCGGGCGTGCCGATTCGGAGACGACGTCCACTGCCAGAACAGCACATTCCCCGGCATCGACGTCAACGGCGGGTACGCCGAATATCTGCGCACCACCGCCCGCAGCGTGGTCCGGATCGACGACTCGCTCGAACCGGCCGACGTCGCCGCCCTCGCCGACGCGGGCCTGACGGCGTACCACGCCGTTGCCAAGGCCGCGAAGACCACTCGGCCCGGAGACGTGTGCGTCGTGATCGGAGCCGGCGGACTCGGTCACATCGGCATCCAGGTCCTGAAGGCGATCTCCGGCGTCACCGTGGTCGTGCTCGACCGCAACCCCGCGGCCGTCGAACTCGCCGTGAAGATCGGCGCCGACCACGGCATCGTCGCCGACGGCACCCACATCCAGCAGGTGCTCGACCTGACCGGCGGTCACGGCGCCGAAGCCGTCGTCGACTTCGTCGGCGAGGGCGGCGCGACCGCAGAAGGGATCGCGATGCTGCGCCGCGCAGGGAACTACTACGTCGTCGGGTACGGCGAGAACATCGACGTCCCGACGATCGATGTGATCTCCACCGAGATCAACTTCATCGGAAATCTCGTCGGCTCCTACAACGACCTCCAGGAGCTCATGACCCTTGCCGCCCAGGGCAAGGTCACCCTGCACACCACCCGGTACCGGCTCGAGGACTTCCAGCAAGCACTCGACGATCTCGATGCCGGCCGGGTGCGCGGCCGCGCGATTCTCGTCCCGTAGCACGTCGCATCCTCCGCTCGAAGCACGAAAGGACATCAGCCATGGCAAAAGAGCTGCGGTACAACACGGACGCCCGGGCGCGGCTCGAGCACGGCGTCAACGCCCTCGCCGACGCGGTCAAGGTGACCCTCGGCCCCAAGGGGCGCAACGCGGTGCTCGAAAAGCTCACCGGACCACCGACGATCACCAACGACGGCGTGACCATCGCCCGCGAGATCCAGCTCCGCGAACCCTTCGCCAACATGGGTGCCCAGCTGGTCAAGGAAGTGGCGATGAAAACCAATGGTGTGGTCGGCGACGGCACCACCACGGCAACCGTGCTCGCCCAGGCGATGGTCCGCGAGGGGCTGCGGTCCGTCGAGGCCGGCGCCAACCCCATGCGGGTGCGCCGCGGCATCGAACGGGCCGTGTCCGTGGTCGTCGACTCCCTGCACGAACAGGCATCCCAGATCGGGGGGCAAAGCGATCTGCACCGGATCGCGACCCTCGCCGCCAGCGACGACGAGGTGATCGGGCACGCCATCTCGACGGCCGTCGACTACGTCGGCAAGTCCGGGGTCGTCACCACCGAGGAGAGCGACACCCTCGGGCTGTCGGTCGACATCGTCGACGGCATCGAGTTCGATCACGGCTACATCTCCGGCTACATGGTCACCGACCCGGAGCGGATGGAAGCGGTGCATACCAATCCGCTGATCCTGCTGACCAACAAGAAGATCACCCAGGTTCAAGACATCATGCCGAGCATCGAGGTGGCCAAGCGCGCCGACCGGCCCCTGGTGGTGCTGGCCGAGGAGGTCGACGGGCCGGCCCTGCAACTTCTCGTCGGCGGCAACATGCACAAGACGATGCAGTCGGTGGTCGTCCGGGCCCCCGGTTTCGGGCACCGACGGGTCGCCGAGCTCGAAGACCTCGCGGTGGCGCTGGGTGGGCACGTGATCGCCAAGGACACCGGCATCGAACTGTCCGAAATCAGTGTCGAGCATCTCGGTTCGTGTGATCGCATCACCGTGACCGAGAACGAGACCACGATCGTCGGCGGGCACGGGGACCAGCGCCTGCTCGACGCCCGCATCGCCCAGCTCGAATCCCAGCACGAGCGCGCCAAGATCGAGGCGGACCAGGAGAGCCTCGAACTGCGCATCGCCCGGCTCACCGGTCGGGTGGCCGTCATCCGCGTCGGCGGCGCGACCAGCGTCGAGCTCAAGGAGCGGATGTTGCGCGTCGAGGACGCCCTGGCCGCCACTCGCGCCGCGGTGGAGGCGGGGATCGTCTCCGGTGGTGGTACCGCGCTGGCGCAGTCGCATCGGGCGTTGGCCGATCTCGACCTGACCGGCGACGAGGCCATCGGGTGTGACGTCGTGCGCCGCGCTCTCGCCGAACCGCTGCGCTGGATCGCGATCAACGCCGGGTTCGACGGCGACGAGGTCGTCGAGGTGGTCGCCGGTTTACCGCTCGGGCACGGGTTCAACGCGCTCACCGGTGAATACGGGGACATGTTCGACGACGGGGTGATCGATCCGTTCAAGGTCACCCGCGCCGCACTCGAGAGCGCGGCCTCGATCGCGGCACTTCTGATCACCACGGAGACCGCTGTCGTGGAAGAGGTGCTGGGCAATCCCGGTGCCATCATGGCGCCCGGTTTCGGCGATCTCGCCGAAGGCATGGTCCGCCCGTCGAACATCTACTAGAGCAATCCAGTGGGTCACCGCCTCGACGGTCCTGCGAGGGGGTGACCCACTCCCCCGTTCCGGCGGTGAGGAATTCGTCCGAAAGAAAGTGAGTCATCGTGATTTTCATCGTGGTGAAGTTCAAAGTCCTCGACAAGTACCGGAACGACTGGTTACTCGTCACCAAGGAGTTCACCGACGCGACCCGATCCGAGCCGGGCAATCTCTGGTTCGAATGGCATCGCAGCGCAGACGATCCCGCCGAGTTCGTGCTGATCGAGGCGTTCCGGGACGGGCAGGCCGGGTCCGACCATGTCGCTGCCGACCACTTCCGGAAGGGATTGGACGCGATGCGCCCGGCACTGAGCGAGACACCGCGCATCCTCCACACCGACCTACCCGGCACCGACTGGTCCCGCATGGGCGAACTGGAGATCAACCGGTAACCAGGTGCGGCGCACAACCTGACGGAATACAACACTGTGGAAGGACAAGCATGACCGTGGTGACGACCGGTCCCGTCGCGGGTCTGCTCGCGGCACTGGGCGATGCCGTGGTGACCGACAGCGACACCATGATCGCCTACACCCGCGACCAGTCGATGCTCTCCCCCTCTGGGCATCCGATCGCGGTGGTCCGCGCCCGGACCACCGACCACGTCGTGACAACCCTGAAAACCGCCCACCGGTACGGCATTCCGGTCGTCACGAGAGGGGCGGGCACCGGACTCGCCGGCGGGGCCAACGCGATCGACGGCTGCATCGTGCTCAGCACCGAGAAACTCGACCGCATCCTCACCATCGACGAACAGTCCCGCACCGTCACGGTCGAGCCGGGAGTGATCAACGGTGACCTCGCTGCCGCGGCCGCGGAGCGCGGACTCTGGTACGTCCCAGACCCCGGCAGTCGCGCCGTCTCCACGATCGGGGGAAACCTCGCGACCAATGCCGGCGGAGCATGCTGCGCGAAATACGGGGTCACCGGCGACCACGTCGCCCGAATCAAGGCGGTGCTCGCCGACGGCCGGATCATCCACACCGGCGCCGCCACCCGCAAGAATGTCGCCGGATTGAACCTGACCCAACTGCTGGTCGGGTCCGAGGGCACCCTGGCCGTCATCGTCGAGGCGACCATGCGGCTGCGTCGACCACCGGCACGCACGGCCACCGTCGTCGCCGCCTTCGCCGAGCCCGTCCAGGCGGTCGACGCGGTGATGGCGATTCAGGCGGTGGCCGACCCGAGCCTGGTGGAACTCATGGACCGCACCACCATCTCGGCCGTCAACGACATGACCCGCATGGGTCTCGACCAGACGGCCGGCGCGCTGCTGCTGATCCAGTGCGACGGCGACGCAGCCCCGGCGGAAGCGCAGCGCAGCGCGGACGCGTGCCGTGCCGCCGCGGCCACCGAGCTGTACATGAGCACCGACCCCGCCGAAGGTGACGCCCTCATGCAGGCCCGCAGTGTGGCGCTGACCGCCCTCGAGCGCCGCGGCAGCACTCTGCTCGACGACCTGGCCGTGCCGGTGCCCCGGCTACCGCACATGCTCGACGCCATTACCCGCATCGCCGACCACTACCGCCTCCTCATCGGCACCTTCGGGCACGCCGCCGACGGCAACCTCCACCCCACGATCGTGTTCGACGCCGCAGATCCGGACGCCACCGAACGGGCCCACCAGGCCTTCGACGAGATGGTGGCGCGATGCTTGGCGCTGGGCGGATCCATCACGGGCGAGCACGGCGTCGGCGACCTCAAACGCCGCTACCTCGAACCCATGATCGGGTCGGTGGAGAGGTCCCTGATGGCGGAAGTCAAGGCAGCGTTCGACCCCACCGGAATTCTCAATCCGGGACGTGCGATATGACACCCACGAAACCACACGTCCGATCGAAGCGGGACGACGACCTCGTCCTGGAATTCGGCAACCGGTGGGCAGTGTTCGGCGGCGGCAGCGCCGAAGACATCTTCGTCACGTTCGGGTGGACCGAGGCGCAGTACTTCGAGCGCCTGAAGGTCCTGGCCGGACGCCGTTTCCCGCCCCTCGACGACACCCTCCGGCACCGTCTTCTCGCCGTGTGCGCCGAGCGGCTACAGCGAACCGCTCATCCCCCTTCCTCTGCGTCGAACGGCCACGTCGATGACAGTGCATCCCGGCCGACGGTGCGGCCGTCCCCGACCTGATCCCGGCTCTCCGCCACCCCGTCTCATATTGAGACCCGTCTCACATCGAGACGACGTACCCTCAACTACGTGAGAGGTGGAGAATCGGGGCGTAAATACAGCATGACCAGCAAGGATCTACAAAAGGCGCGAGAGCTGTTCCTCGCCGACGACGGCCTCGACAGCTCCGTTCGCCAGCCCATCTCGTACTCGTGGCAGCGATCGAAGTCGCTCAAGGTGCGCCCCGACCAACTCGACCTCCCGTTCGTACGAGAGCCGAATCTGGACTGCCCTCTCGTCGCGGCAGCCGAACCCGTCCTGAGGCAACTCGCGGACGGACTGGTCGACGAACCGGTGAGCGTCATCCTGACCTCGGCTGACGGAGTGATCTTGACCAGGATCACCTCCAGCCAACGACTCAATCGCACACTCGACGACGTCCAACTGATACCCGGTTACAGCTACTCGGAAGAATTCGCCGGCACCAACGGCATCGGCACCACTCTCGAAACCCGTCAGCCCACCCTGGTGACGGGCGCCGAGCACTACGCCGACTGCCTCGGGCAACTGGCGTGCGCCGGTGTCCCGATCACCCATCCGATGTCCGGCGCCCTCGTCGGCGCGCTCGATCTCACCGGCTGGGTAGAGGACGGTGGCCCGCTGTTGGCCACCCTCGCCAAATCCGCCACGGCTCAGATCGAAGGGCGACTCCTGGCACAGGCCAGTGCGGACCAGACCGCGTTACTCAACGCCTATTTGAAGGTCTGTCGACGGTCACCCCAAACGGGGGTGTTGGCGCTCGGCGACGACGTCGTTCTCGTCAACCGAAAACTACGCGTGGCACTGGATGCCCAGGATCAGGGTGCGTTGCTCGAACACGCCGTGGACCTGAGCGGCGCTCCGGCCACCCAACGACACATCGTCGCCCTGCCCAGCGGCCAGACGGCCCGGCTGTCCTCGGTCGAGGACTTCGGGCTGGGGGCCCGACGGCAGATGGCCTTGTTCTACGTACATCTGCTGGAGATCCCCACATCGGGATCCCCTGCTCTGGAGAGCATCCGCGTCTTGCCCGGAATCACCGGCACCAGCGCGTCCTGGCGCCGCAGTTGCCAGCAGATCGCTCGCTGCGCGCGCGAACACCAGTGGGTCACCGTCTCCGGCGAAGCCGGAAGCGGCCGCGCATCGGCTCTCAAAGCTGTTGCCATCGAACACATTCCCATCCGCACACGGATCTTCACGGTGGCCGAACTCGCGGGCGACAGCGCCGGCCTGCCGGCACTCGAACAGGAACTCGGACAAGATCGATTCAGCGTCATCCTGCGCGACATCGACCTCCTCGGCGAGTCGCAGCTGCGAACTGTCGCCGACCTCGTTCAAGGACGCGAACACGCCGGATGGATCGGCGCGACCATCGGCGGAACCGATCACAACACCGACCTCGACACGCTGATCCTTCCCCACTTCAGCCATACCGTCACCATGCCCGCGCTGCGTCATCGCATCGACGATCTTCACAGCTTGGTACCACATTTGCTGCGACAGCTCGGGCGCGGCGCGGACTTGTCTCTCTCGCCTGCGGCGATGCGCCAACTCTGCAAGTACAGCTGGCCCGGCAACGTCACCGAGCTCCGGCAGGTTCTGCACGACGTGGTCCAGCGTCAGCGCTCCGGTGTCGTCGAGGTCGAGCAGCTACCCCCGATGTGCCGAGCCCTGAGCCGACACACACTCACACAGATCGAAGCCCTCGAACGCGACGCCATCGTGCGCAGCCTCGAGGAGAACCACGGCAACAAGAAGGCCGCCGCAACAGCTCTCGGCATCTCACGGGCCACCATCTACCGCAAGATCAAGGAATTCGGCATCGACATCTGACGTCGCCCGCACCACTTGGTGTCAGGAAATGAGACACGCATCACACCCTAGCCGGCGGATCATGAGGTCAGACAGAGAATCCCACGCGGATCAGCAACTCGTTGAGGGCCAGCCTCTTTCGAGTGCAGGAACGCGATCGGGACCGACGTGAGGACGGCCCATGATTACGAACCCGCTCGGCGCGGATACCCACTCGGTATCCGCCGGCAGCCCCACCTCCCGGGTGTGGTTGGTCGCCGCGCTGGCGCACACGTGCGAACCCACCGACCGTCCCGCGGTTCGTGACGATCTGATGCGGACCTGGGTTCCGGAGCCGGGCAGCGGTTACCGCACCCACGACGGCCGTCGCCGGGCCACCTGGGCGCAATTGCACTCCCGGTTCGATCTCGTCGAGGTGACCCCATGACTACTTCCTACGCGATCCGTCCCGCACCGGCCCGCCACCGCTCGTCTGGGGTGAGAAGGTCCTGCGCGACCATGCTCCGTGATCAACTGGCCAGGGAAGACGCCGCCGAGGATGCGCGAACCTTGTCCCCCGATGATCGGACGACGTGCCCGCTGCACCGACGGTGGATTCACCAATGCGTCGCGTCGCCGACACACGTCAACGCCGTCACACGACACCGGTGGTGCCGCCAGTGCGCCGTGCCGCTCACCGTCACCGTCGACGAAATCGCGCGGACCGTCACGATGGTGTGCCCGTCCTGCGGTGACGGCGGAAGCCCCGCCACCACCAGACTGGTGTCCGCGTGTTGCGCCAGCCTCGGCGAGGCGTCGAATCACACTTCGCGGACAGGCGCGTAGTGCTCCACGAGCGGGAAGGGATCGTAGAAGTGGTGCAGCAGGTCCTTCCACTGCTGGTACCGGCTCGATTGCCGAAAGCCTTCGGTGTGGTCTTCGAGTTCTTCCCACTCGACCAGCAGGAGATAGACATTCGGTCGCTCGAGGCCGCGTGACAATCGCAGCCGCAGGAATCCGGGCATCGACGAGATGATCGACTCGGCCTGCGCGAACGCCGATTCGAATTCCTCGACCCTTTCGGGCGCCACGGACAGCAGTGCGTGTTCCAGGATCATCGGCACAGTATGCGACGTCGCAAGGTCGTGGGTGCGAGCCACGTGATCGCCGCTCGAACGGGTGGCGCAAGTAGGGGCGATGCTCAGCCCTCACTACCCGGCGGCAGGCTCGAGAACAGCTCGCGGTGTGCGGCGATGTAATGCTCTACCGACTGCGCGGGCTGCCCGGTCACGTCCTCGACGTCGGTGGTCAGCCGGTTGTAACGATCGTCGCGGTGCAGTGTGGCAACGGTGAGGAGGTGTTGCACGGTGTGCGACGAGATGCCGGGAACGGCGCTCAACAACTCCACGAAGTCGTTGTGGGGCAAATCGGATCCCGCTACCGATTGTCCCAAGCCTCGGGTGTACTGATCGGCGAGGCCGTCGATGTCCAGGACGGCGGGGCCGGTCAGCTCGAAGACCTGCCCGATACGTCCTGCTGGATCCTGAAGTATGGCGGCGACGACGCGGGCGACGTCGGTGGCGGCGACGGGCGAGGTCCTGCCGGTACCGAACGGCAAGGCCAAGACGCCGCGTTCGGCGACGGAACGGCTCGCCACGACGGTGAACAGCGGATTGTCCAGGAAGACCGTGGGTCTGACGTGGACGACGGGCAGACCGGACCAGTTCATGATGCGCTCGGCGAGCCAGTGCAGCCGTTGGTGCCGGGACTCGTCGGTGCTGGTCGACGTCATCTGCGACACCGTCATCTGCGACATGTTCACCAACACCTCGAGATCGCCCCGCTCGTCGGCGATCGCAACACAACAGCGGCGGCTTCCAGATAGTCCGCGGAGACGCTCATGTTGAAGAACATCCGGGTCACGCCCGTCAGCGCCGCATCGACGTCGCCGGGGCGGGTCAGATCGCCGACGACGATGTCTGCTCCCAGCTCCCGTAGTGCGTCGGCGCGGCCGTCATCGCGATGAACCATCGCCCGCACGGGCTCGCCCCTGCGGAGCAGCAACTCGGCGACCATCCGGCTGATACTGCTGTAACCACCGCCCACACCGGTCACCAGGAACGGCGCCCGGTCACTCATGACCGAATCTCGCTGTTCGCGTCGCGTGCAGCCGCCGCGACTGCCCTGACACTGGAATGCGCGCTGGAGCCATCGTGGACCTCCTGGTCTTACGCTCTACTGCGACGTTACGACAGGAGGGCCGCCGCCCGTGCGTGGTTGACGAGTGCAGAGACTCGTCAACCACGCACGGATTCTCGCTAGTCGGTGACGCCTTCTGCGCGAGCAGCGGCGGCGACTGCCTCCGCGACAGCGGGGGCGACGCGAGGATCGAGCGGGCTGGGAACGATCTTGTCCACAGCCAGCTCGTCACCGACGACCGAGAGGATTGCCTCGGCGGCGGCGAGCTTCATACCTTCGGTGATCCGGCGGGCACCGGCATCGAGCGCACCCCGGAACACCCCGGGAAAGGCCAGCACATTGTTGATCTGGTTCGGGAAGTCACTGCGCCCGGTGGCCACGATCGCCGCATGCTTACGGGCGATGTCCGGGTGGATCTCCGGGTCCGGGTTCGACAACGCGAACACGATCGAACCCTCCGCCATGGTGGCGATCAGCTCCTCCGGCACCGTGCCCGCGGACACCCCGAGGAACACATCCGCCCCGTCGAGGGCTTCGGCGGTGCCGCCGCGGCGGCCGGCCGGGTTGGTGCGCGCGGCCAGATCCACCTTGACCTCGTTCAGGTCCTGCCGATCCTTGGACACGATGCCCTTCGAGTCGAGCACCGT
>NZ_JBLWIT010000007.1:0-4481 GCF_048381435.1 Rhodococcus mengyinensis
TCGATTTCGCCGAGTTCGACGCGGAAACCACGAATCTTCACCTGAAAATCCGAGCGACCCACATACTCGAGCACCGGCCCACCCTCCGAACGCCGCCACCGCACCACATCCCCCGTCCGATACATCCGATCCCCCGGCCCACCGAACGGATCCGCAACGAACCGCCCCGCCGTCAACCCCGACCGGTTCCGATACCCCCGCGCCAGCGCCGGACCCGACAAATACAACTCCCCCGCCGCCCCGAACGGCACCGGCCGCAACCGCCCATCCAACACCAACTCACCGAACCCACGAACCGGACCACCCACCGTCACCGACTCCCCCACCACCAAACCACCACTGACATTCGACATGATCGTCGCCTCCGTCGGCCCATACGCATTGAACATCCGCCGACCCGCAGCCCACCGCGCAACCAACTCCGGCGGGCACGCCTCACCCGCCACCACCAAAGCACCCAACGCCCCCAACCCCACCGGATCAACCGACGACAACGCCGTCGGCGTCAACACCGCATGCGTCACCGACTCCCCCACCAGAATCCGCGCCAACTCCTCCCCACCGTAAACCGTCGGCGGAACCACCACCAACCGCGCACCCAACCCCAACGCCCACACCAACTCGAACACCGACGCATCGAAACTCGGTGACGCACAATGCAACACCCGAGCACCCGCACACACCCCGAAACCCGAACGCTGCGCAGCCACCACATTCGCCAACCCCCGATGCGTCACCACCACACCCTTCGGCACACCCGTCGACCCCGACGTATAAATCACATACGCCGCCTGCCCCACCCGCACCCGCGCACCCCGATCCACATCCGTCACCACCCCCGCCGACACCGACGACAACCGCGACACAACCGCCACATCATCGAGCACCACCCACCGCACCGAACCCGGCAACCGATCCCGCACCTTCGAGACCGTCACCCCCACCACCACACCCGAATCCGTCAGCATGTGCTCCACACGCCCCACCGGATACTGCGGATCCACCGGCAAAAACGCCGCCCCCGTCTTCGCCACCGCCCACACCGACAACACCGACTCGACTGACCGCGCCACCGCCACAGCCACCACCGACTCCGCACCCACCCCCGCCCCCAACAACACCCGCGCCAACCGATTCGACGCCTCATCCAACTCCCGATACGTCAACCGACGATCCCCACACACCACCGCCACCGCACCCGGATCCGCAACCACCGACGCCGCCAACAACTCCGGCAACGACACCTCCGACACCGACACCCCACCCACCACCGGAGTCAAGCACTCCAACTCCGCCACACCGATGTCGCCGATCGGACGGTCGGGCGACGCCGTGACCGCGTCGAGGATGCGGACGAACTGGTCCGCGAACCCGCGCACGGTGCTCGCGTCCAGGATGTCGGTGGCGAAACCGAATGCGGCGGACATTCCGGCAGGTTCGCCGGTTTCGTCGACGTTCTCACTCAGGGTCAGGCACAGATCGCATTTGGCGACCTCGACACCGGCGTCGACGACCTCGACGATGAGCCCGGGCAGTTCGAGGCGGCTCTTCTCGGTGTTCTGGAACTCGAGCAGCACCTGGAACAGCGGGGTGTGCGCGGTCGAACGGACCGGGTCGACCGCCTGCACCACCCGGTCGAACGGCACCTCCGCGTGCCCGAATGCCCCGAGGTCGGTCTCGCGGACGTGCGCCACCAGGTCGGTGAAGGAGCTCTCGGGCGCGACCCGGGTCCGCAGCACCACGGTGTTGACGAACATGCCGACCATTTCGTCCAGTGCCGCGTCGCCGCGACCGGCGACGGGCGTTCCCACCGCGAGGTCCGTCTCGCCGCTCAGCCGGCCGAGCAGGACGGCGAGTGCGGCGTGCGCGACCATGAACAGCGTCGAATCGTGGTCCCGGGCGAGGTCGGACAGCTTCTTGTGGAGGTCCGCACCGATCGCGAACGGCACGGTGGCGCCGTGTGCGGACCGCTGCAGCGGGCGCCGCCGGTCGGTCGGCAGCTCGAGCAGCTCGGGCATCCCGTCGAGGGTCCGGCGCCAGTAGTCCAGCTGCGCCGAAAGCAGCGAGTCCGGGTCGGTGTCGCTGCCCAGGGTGCGGCGCTGCCACAGCGCGAAGTCCGCGTACTGCACCGGCATCGGCGCCCACCCGGGGGGACGTCCGTGTGTACGCGCGGTGTACGCAACCATCACGTCGCGAGCGAGCGGCGCCATCGACGATCCGTCCGCCGCGATATGGTGCAACACGAGAGCCACCACGTGTTCGTCCGGACCGATCTGCAGCACCGCAATGCGCATCGGGACGTCGCGGCTCACGTTGAACTCGGCCGACGCGAGGGGCACCAGCTCACTGCGCAGCGCCGCCTCGTCGGACACGGTGACCGGGGTGAGGTCGAGGGTCACCCGGTCCGCGGGCAGCACCACCTGATGCGGGCCGTCTGCAGAGCCGGGGTAGACGGTGCGGAGCGGCTCGTGTCGTTCGACGACGTCGCCGAACGCGGCGCGCAGAGCTTCGATGTCGAGTTCGCCGGTCAGGCGCAGCGCGATCGGAACGTTGTAGGCGGGCGAGGCCGTGTCGACCTGGTTGACGATCCACATCCGCTGCTGTGCGAGGGACAGCGGCACCCGGTCCGGGCGCGGGGCCGCCGTGAGGGCGGGACGCGCCGCAGTGCTGCGATCCGCGGTAGCGGCACGGGCGGCGAGTTCCGCCACCGTCGGCGCCTCGAACAGCTCCCGGACCCCCAAGGCGACGCCCAGCGCGGAGTTGATGCGGGCGACGGCGCGGGTCGCGCTCAGCGAGTTTCCGCCCAGGTCGAAGAAGTTGTCGTCGAGCCCGGCCCGGTCGAGTCCGAGCACCTCGGCGAAGACGTCTGCCACGGTGTGCTCGGCCGTACTGGTCGACGCGCGGAACACGGTGCGGACGATCGCGAAATCCGGGGCCGGCAATGCTTGCCGGTCCAGCTTGCCCACCGGGGTGAGGGGCAGCTCGTCGAGGATGACGATGGTCGCGGGCACCATGTGGGCGGGCACGAAGCCGCGCACATGGTCGGTCAGTTCGGCGACGTCGGGTTCGTCGTCACCGGACGGCAGGACGTACGACACCAGGACGGTGTCCCCGGACGGGGCGGTGCGGCCGAGTGTCACGGCGAATCCGACGCGGGGATGCCGTGTCAGCGCGGCGTCGATTTCGCCGAGTTCGACGCGGAAACCACGAATCTTCACCTGAAAATCCGAGCGACCCACATACTCGAGCACCGGCCCACCCTCCGAACGCCGCCACCGCACCACATCCCCCGTCCGATACATCCGATCCCCCGGCCCACCGAACGGATCCGCAACGAACCGCCCCGCCGTCAACCCCGACCGGTTCCGATACCCCCGCGCCAGCGCCGGACCCGACAAATACAACTCCCCCGCCGCCCCGAACGGCACCGGCCGCAACCGCCCATCCAACACCAACTCACCGAACCCACGAACCGGACCACCCACCGTCACCGACTCCCCCACCACCAAACCACCACTGACATTCGACATGATCGTCGCCTCCGTCGGCCCATACGCATTGAACATCCGCCGACCCGCAGCCCACCGCGCAACCAACTCCGGCGGGCACGCCTCACCCGCCACCACCAAAGCACCCAACGCCCCCAACCCCACCGGATCAACCGACGACAACGCCGTCGGCGTCAACACCGCATGCGTCACCGACTCCCCCACCAGAATCCGCGCCAACTCCTCCCCACCGTAAACCGTCGGCGGAACCACCACCAACCGCGCACCCAACCCCAACGCCCACACCAACTCGAACACCGACGCATCGAAACTCGGTGACGCACAATGCAACACCCGAGCACCCGCACACACCCCGAAACCCGAACGCTGCGCAGCCACCACATTCGCCAACCCCCGATGCGTCACCACCACACCCTTCGGCACACCCGTCGACCCCGACGTATAAATCACATACGCCGCCTGCCCCACCCGCACCCGCGCACCCCGATCCACATCCGTCACCACCCCCGCCGACACCGACGACAACCGCGACACAACCGCCACATCATCGAGCACCACCCACCGCACCGAACCCGGCAACCGATCCCGCACCTTCGAGACCGTCACCCCCACCACCACACCCGAATCCGTCAGCATGTGCTCCACACGCCCCACCGGATACTGCGGATCCACCGGCAAAAACGCCGCCCCCGTCTTCGCCACCGCCCACACCGACAACACCGACTCGACTGACCGCGCCACCGCCACAGCCACCACCGACTCCGCACCCACCCCCGCCCCCAACAACACCCGCGCCAACCGATTCGACGCCTCATCCAACTCCCGATACGTCAACCGACGATCCCCACACACCACCGCCACCGCACCCGGATCCGCAACCACCGACGCCGCCAACAACTCCGGCAACGACACCTCCGACACCGACACCCCACCCACCACCGGAGTCAAGCACTCCAACTCCGCCACACCGAT
>NZ_JBLWIT010000008.1:0-9622 GCF_048381435.1 Rhodococcus mengyinensis
ATCGGTGTGGCGGAGTTGGAGTGCTTGACTCCGGTGGTGGGTGGGGTGTCGGTGTCGGAGGTGTCGTTGCCGGAGTTGTTGGCGGCGTCGGTGGTTGCGGATCCGGGTGCGGTGGCGGTGGTGTGTGGGGATCGTCGGTTGACGTATCGGGAGTTGGATGAGGCGTCGAATCGGTTGGCGCGGGTGTTGTTGGGGGCGGGGGTGGGTGCGGAGTCGGTGGTGGCTGTGGCGGTGGCGCGGTCAGTCGAGTCGGTGTTGTCGGTGTGGGCGGTGGCGAAGACGGGGGCGGCGTTTTTGCCGGTGGATCCGCAGTATCCGGTGGGGCGTGTGGAGCACATGCTGACGGATTCGGGTGTGGTGGTGGGGGTGACGGTCTCGAAGGTGCGGGATCGGTTGCCGGGTTCGGTGCGGTGGGTGGTGCTCGATGATGTGGCGGTTGTGTCGCGGTTGTCGTCGGTGTCGGCGGGGGTGGTGACGGATGTGGATCGGGGTGCGCGGGTGCGGGTGGGGCAGGCGGCGTATGTGATTTATACGTCGGGGTCGACGGGTGTGCCGAAGGGTGTGGTGGTGACGCATCGGGGGTTGGCGAATGTGGTGGCTGCGCAGCGTTCGGGTTTCGGGGTGTGTGCGGGTGCTCGGGTGTTGCATTGTGCGTCACCGAGTTTCGATGCGTCGGTGTTCGAGTTGGTGTGGGCGTTGGGGTTGGGTGCGCGGTTGGTGGTGGTTCCGCCGACGGTTTACGGTGGGGAGGAGTTGGCGCGGATTCTGGTGGGGGAGTCGGTGACGCATGCGGTGTTGACGCCGACGGCGTTGTCGTCGGTTGATCCGGTGGGGTTGGGGGCGTTGGGTGCTTTGGTGGTGGCGGGTGAGGCGTGCCCGCCGGAGTTGGTTGCGCGGTGGGCTGCGGGTCGGCGGATGTTCAATGCGTATGGGCCGACGGAGGCGACGATCATGTCGAATGTCAGTGGTGGTTTGGTGGTGGGGGAGTCGGTGACGGTGGGTGGTCCGGTTCGTGGGTTCGGTGAGTTGGTGTTGGATGGGCGGTTGCGGCCGGTGCCGTTCGGGGCGGCGGGGGAGTTGTATTTGTCGGGTCCGGCGCTGGCGCGGGGGTATCGGAACCGGTCGGGGTTGACGGCGGGGCGGTTCGTTGCGGATCCGTTCGGTGGGCCGGGGGATCGGATGTATCGGACGGGGGATGTGGTGCGGTGGCGGCGTTCGGAGGGTGGGCCGGTGCTCGAGTATGTGGGTCGCTCGGATTTTCAGGTGAAGATTCGTGGTTTCCGCGTCGAACTCGGCGAAATCGAATCGGCCCTCCTCGGATACCCCGGTATCGATCGCGCCGTCGTGAACACCAGCGGCGACCGGTTGGCCGGCTACGTGGTCCCCGCTGCGGGTTCGCTGCTGGACACGTCCGCGGTCCTGGCGCACGCCCGTGCGCGGTTGGCCCCGCACATGGTCCCCGCGACCGTGACGGTCCTCGACGCCGTGCCGGTCACCGCGAACGGGAAACTCGACCGCGCCGCCCTGCCGGAGCCGGACTTCACCGCGGCGCGCGCCGCGTACCGGGCACCGCGCAACGCGACCGAGGAGGTGGTGGCCGCCGCGTTCGCCGAGGGGCTCGGGCTGGACCGGGTCGGCCTCGACGACAACTACTTCACCCTCGGCGGTACGTCGCTCACCGCGACGAGCGTGATCGCCCGGATTGCCGAATCGTCTGCGCGCGCCGTGCCGGTGCAGTGGATCTTCACCCATCCGACGCCGGAAGCCCTGGCACACATGATCGCCACGGCGCCGGAGGACTCCCGGGCGGAGGATGCCGCCGACCCGTCGCTCGACGTGCTGCTGCCGCTGCGAACCACCGGAACCGGCAACCCGGTGTTCTGCATCCACCCCGCGATCGGGTTGGCCTGGTGCTTCACCGGGCTGGTGCAGTACCTCGGTGACCGCCCGGTGTACGGGCTGCAATCCCCTGCGCTGACCGACCCCGACCTGCAGGTCGACTCCTTGGAGGATCTCGCCGCCCGGTACGTCCAGCGGATCCGCGCGGTGCAGCCGCACGGCCCGTATCACCTGGTCGGCTACTCGGTCGGTGGTCAGATCGCCCATGAGATGGCGGTGCAGCTCACGGCGGGCGGCGACGAGGTGGCCACCCTCGCGATGCTCGACACACACCTGACCGAAGGATTAGGTCTCACAACGGAAAAGCCCACCGTGGCTGCACTTCTGGCGGAGCTCGGCGCGGTGGTCCCGGGTGACGAGGATGCGGCGGCGACCACGGATCGCGCGGTGGAGGTGCTGCGCCGCACCGGCGGACTGTTCGCAGCCGTGACCGCGGACGACCTCGACGCCGTCCACCGGGTATTCACCCAGACGGTCGACCTCGCCCTCGCGCACCGCCCGTCGACACCGATCGGCCTCGATCTGCTGTTCTTCGGTGCGGCGGACTCTGTGGATGCCCCCACCGGCGTCTCCGCGTGGAGGCCCCACATCGGCGGCGAGATTATCGAACACGCCGTTCCCGTATCGCACCAGCAGATGACGAGTCCGGAAGCGCTCGCCGGCATCGGCCCCGTCCTCGCACAGCACGTGACGCTCGCCGAGCGCCGGCTCGCCCTGTCCTAGGCGATCACGCCCAGGAGGCGCGCCGGGTGAAGCCTTCGGCCAGCGCTGGCGCACCGTCGAGGATCGCGTAATGGATCCGGCAGTCCGATGGCGTGTGCTCACGCAGGAAGATCGTTTCCACGTTCATCAGCTCGAGTGCGCTGCGTCCCCGCTCGGGGAACACGCCTGCGCGGCAGGCGATGCCGGTGAATCGGACGTAGGTCTGGACGTAGGCGAGTTCCGGATCCGTTGCACGGTGGTGGTGTCGCCCGGGCGCCACGACGCGGCGGCGTCGACGTCGGCGAACGCACCCTCCCTCTCGGGAAGTCGAATGCGGGTCAGGTCGGCCCGTCGGCGGAGTGGAGCAGGTAGCTGCCGATCATGTCCGTCAGGTGTGTGATGAAGGTGTCGACGTCGACCGCGGGGGCGGCGAACCCCGGTCCATAGCTGACGCGGAGCACGAGCGCGGAGAACGCGGTGCTGAAGGACATGCGGACAGCCGTCTCAGGGTCGGCGTGGTCGATGTTCGCGGCGGCGCGCATGACTACGGCGGTGAAGCGGTCACCGAGCGAGCGGGCGTACACGCTGCCACGTCGGTAGACCTCGGGATGTACGCCTGAGATCAAAATGACCGACCGCAGAAACCGGGCGTGCGGGGCGAAGAGTTCCACCATGGCTCGGACCGCGCCGCGGATCAGCTCTTCCGGACTTGATTGCGTCCACTGGCTGCCGTCGAACAGTACGTCCTGATCGTGCGTGACCTGGTTCATCTTGTGCTCGTACACGGCGAGGAAGAGGCCGTCCTTGCTGTTGACCCGCTCGTACAGGGCGCGGGGAGCGACGTCGGCCCGTTGGCATACGGCCGCGATGGTGAACGCGTCGTAGCCGCCGTCCTCGATGATCCCGACGCCGGCGTCGAGGATCCGGGCCCAGGCTTCACGGCTGCGCCGTTGCCGCGGGAGCCGGACGGCGAGATCGTCGTCGGCGGCGGGTGAGATGTCGGCATCGGGAACGGGCATCACCACATTCTCCCTTCTACGCGGCTGGGGTTGACAACGGGTGACCCGGAGCACATTATTGTGCTAACCGTAGTGGTTACTACGGTTTGAGAATAGCCCCAACCGCGCCCACCGGTCCCGAGTCGCGCAGACCACCGGAGAACACCTCAAGGGCTCGGTACATACAGGAGGACACATGCTGATCGTGATCGGTCGCGCGCAGACTGCGCCGGGTCGGCGGGAGGAGTTCGTCACCGCCGCCCGTGTCGTCGCCGATGCCACCCGCGGTGACGAGGGGTGCCAGTCATACGGCTTCTACGTCGACCTGTCCGACGAGAACACCATCGTCGGTGTCGAAATATGGCGCGAACGTGCCGATCTCGATGCTCACATGAGCCACGAGCACACCCGCACATTTCTCGAAGCGTTTCCGGATCTGGTCGTCGGCGATCCGGTCGTGAGCACGCACGAGGTTCCCTGACGAACCCGCAAGCCCTGCCTAATTGTCCCGACCCGTCGACGGTCGGGCCCGTCACCCCCTGCAGAAAGTTGACTGTTCCATGAGTGCATCCCCCCGGACGCGAGGCCGCGTCGCGATTATCGGCGCCGGTCCCGCGGGTATGGCAGCCGCCTTGTCGGCTCACCAGGCCGGTCACGACGTCGTGCTGCTCGAGCGGTACCGTCAGGCGCGGCCGGCGGGCAACATCCTCAACCTGTGGCCACCGCCGATCAAGGCCCTCGGCCTGCTCGGCGTAGATATCTCCGACCTCGGTGCGCCGTGCTACTCGGAGTTCCGCAGCGTCGACGGTCACACCCGGGCCAGGGTCGAACTGCCCGAGGACGTGATCCGCGACTACGGCGGCGGATTCATCGGGTTGCTGCGCCCGGAGTTGTATGAGCGGCTCCTCGCGGCATTGCCGCCGGGTGTGTTGCAGGTCAACCGCGGCGTCGACCATATCGAGCAGGACGAGGGCGGGGTGCGCCTGCACATGGCCGACGGCACCATCGAGGAAGCGGACGTGGTTATCGGTGCCGACGGAATCGACTCGCTGGTGCGCCGTACGTTGTGGGGCGATTCTCCGAAGCGCGAGCACAACCTCCACATCTTCGGTGGTTTCATCTACGCCGACGAGATCGATGTCCAGCGGGGCCTGTGCGTCGTCTCGCACAATCGGAAGGTTCAAGGCTCCTGGACATCCATCCGGCACAAGGGCCGCAACGGTTTCCAATGGTGGGTGCTGGAAGCGCATGACGCGGATGACGAGTTCGCCGGGGACTTCCATGCCGCCGCCACCCGGCTGGGTGCGGACTTCCCGCACCCGCTGCCGCAGCTCATCGCAGCCACCGATCCTGCCGACGTGCAGCGGTGGCCGATTCGGGACCGCAAACCGCTGAAGCAGTGGTCGAAGGGGCGGGCCACCTTGGTCGGGGACGCCGCCCATCCGACGTCCCCCTATGCGGCGTACGGGGCCGGTATGGCCACCGAGGACGGTTACTTCGTCGGTCGCCGCTTGGCCGGGGTGGATCTGTGGGACTATCAGGCTGTGCGCCGGGCGCTCGAGGTATTCGAGGCTCCTCGCAAGCCCCACACCGCCCGCCAATCCCAGCAGGCGTACGTTCTGGGGCAGATGTTCCATCACGCCCCCGCCCCGCTGCAGTACGTGCGTGATCTGGTATTGGATCGGACCTTGTTGCTGCAGAAGGTGGTCGGAGAGTCCAGCCCCCGTGAGATCCTCGAGCAGATCGACCTGATCGACCAGGCCGAACGCGCCTTCGTGGCATCGCTCGGCTGATGCGTCCTACTCGGCGGGTGGTAGCGGTCCGCACACCTCGCGGGCGGCCTGCAGGATCAGCTCGCGGAGAAACCGGTGTTCGGGTTCGTGGTCGTAGACGGGGTGCCACCACATGGCCTGCACGAGCGGGCCGAGGTCCACCGGGGACCGGTGAGCGTTGAGTCCGTCGCGCATGCCTGGGACGTCGAGCAGGCGGCGGGGGACCAGGGCGATCCGATCGCTGCCGACGACGAGACTTCGTACGGTGAGGAAGCTTTCGGTGATCACCTGCGCTCGGGGTTCGATCCCGATCATGCGCAGTTGGCGCGCGGCAGGCGTCGACGCGGTCTGGCTGTGGTAGACGAGCACCCACGGAAGTGTCCGCAGATCGTCGACCGTGGGACCGTCGTACGCGACCCGGTGTTCGTGGTCCGTCACCACGACCCAATCGTCGCGAAACACCTCGCTGTTGGGCAGGTCGGTGACGAAGCCGTGCGGGATGAGCATGACGTCGAGGGCGGTGAGCATCTGCTCGGCGCGGGCGACGTGGTCGGGGGTAGTGGGTATGAAGCGCAGCCGTGCATGTGGTGCGTGCGCGGTGATCAGATCGGTCAATCGTCGCCCGAGTATGGCCGTGGCGTAATCGCTGACGACGACCGAGAATTCGCGCGCCGTGTCGGTGGCCTCGAAGATCCCTCGACTACCGAAGACACGCTCGACGCCGGACAGGGCCAGCCGGGTGCGCTGGCGCAGATCTACACCGAACGGCGTCAGCTGATATCGATTGCCGACCCGATGGAGGATCTCGTCCGCGAAATGGCGGCGCAGCCGCGCCAGCGCGGCCGAGACCGCCGGTTGGGTGACGCCGAGTTGCTCGGCCGCCCGGGTGACGCTTTGGTTCTGCACGATCGCGTCGAGAGTGACGAGAAGGTTCAGGTCCAGATTCGCCAGTGCGCGCAAGGGTGGTGTGTCACTCGAGCCGCGACCCTGCCTCGCCGTCACCGACAAACCTTTACCGCCGAGTTGAACATAAATCCAGTTTATACCGAGCATTACCACTTGCGCCTTCCCTGATGGTGGCGCAGGTCTCACAGTGGAACACGACACGAAGCTCGTTCGCCGATACGAACCGTCTCTGGGAGCAACATCGATGCACACTTCTACCGCACGTTCCGTCCTCGTCATCGGAGGCGGCATCTCGGGTTCGGCGGCCGCGATTTTCCTCGCTCGCGCCGGTGTCGGCGTCCATCTGATCGAGGCAAAGGCACGCGCCTCTGCCGTCGGGTCCGGGATCACCCTGCAGGGCAACGCCCTGCGCGTTCTGCGTGACCTCGGTGTGTGGGAGCAGGTCAGCGAGAGTGGGTGGGGGTTCGACACTCTGGGAATCCGGGCGTCCGACGAGACCGGGGCGCTGATCGCGGAGATCCCCGACGCCCGCACCGGCGGACCCGACCTGCCGGCTACGGTCGGTATGGAGCGTCCCCGCTTGGCGGCCATCCTGCACGGCGTCGCCGAGGCCGCGGGAGCGAAAATCCGCTTCGGCGTCACCGCCGTCTCGATCGCCCAAGACGACGCCGGCGTCGACGTCACCTTCTCCGACGGGGCCAGTGGGCGCTACGACGTGGTGATCGGCGCGGACGGGGTCCGCTCGGCCACCCGCCGCGCCCTCGGCATCGACCTCGAAACGCGCCCCACCGGGATGGGCATCTGGAGGCTGGTCTGCTCACGGCCCGAGTCGATCACCCGCACAGACCTGTTCTACGGAGGCGCCGGATACATCGCCGGATACTGTCCGACCGGTCCGGATTCGATGTATGCCTACATTGTCGAAGACGCCCGGGATCGCTCGTCGCTGACCAGGCAGGAACAGCTCGAGATCATGCGGGCACTCGCCGCGCAGTACCACGGACCGTGGGACGACATCACCGCCCGGCTCACCGATCCGGACGCCGTCAATTACACCTGGTTCGAAACTCACGTGCTCGACAAGCCGTGGAACCGAGGGCGCATCGTATTCATCGGCGACGCCGCGCACGTGTGCCCACCCACCCTCGCCCAAGGCGGAGCGCAGGCCCTCGAAGATGCGGCGGTGCTCAGCGAGCTACTCATCGGGCAACCGGTGGGTGACCACTTGTGGGAGGCGTTCACCGCCCGCCGCCTGCCCCGCGCCAAGGCCGTCGTCGACGCCTCGGTCCAGCTCGGGCAGTGGATGCTCGATGCCGACCCCGACGCCGACGTCCCCACCCTGATGCACCGGATCGCCGACCTCGTCAGCACCCCGGCCTGAACACCAGGCACTCGACACCCCTTTTTCTCACCTTCTGGAGTATCCGATGACCGAGTACGCCTTCACCCACCTGCGGCACGTCGCGCTCGCCGTGCCCGACTTCGACAAGCAGCTCGACTTCTACACCCACCAGTGGGGCCTGTCCGTCGCCGGCACCGACGGTGAAACCACCTATCTCGCCGCGGAGGGATCCCCCGAGCAGTACGTGGTGCGCATCCGCAAGGCCACCGACAAGCGTCTGGACCTGATCTCCTACGGCGCCGCCGACGCGGCCGCCGTCGATACCCTGGCCGAGAAGCTCGGCCGCGGCGAGGTGCAGCTGATCAACGAGCCCGGCACCCTGCAGACACCCGGCGGCGGATACGGGTTCCGGTTCTTCGACAACGACGGCCGCACCATCGAGATCTCCGCCGACGTCGCGGTCCGCCGGCACCGCAAGGTCGAAGAGGGCGAGGCCATTCCGGTCAAACTCTCGCATGTGGTGGTCAACACCACCGACCCCGAAGGGACGGTCGCATTCTACGAGAAGTACTTCGGCTTCAAGGTCTCCGACATCCTGATGCACCCGCGGATGGGCAACATGATGTGGTTCATGCGGACCAACAGCTTTCACCATTCGATGGCCATTGCCCGCGGCCCGCACCCAGCCCTGCACCATGCCTCGTTCGAGTTGCGCGGCATCGACGAATACATGCGCGGCACCGGCAAGATGCTGCGCGCCGGGGTGGAGAAGATTTGGGGACCGGGCCGGCACCTGGCGGGAAACAACACCTTCTCGTACTTCCTCGATCCCAACGGCAACACGATGGAGTACACCACCGAGTTGGACGTTCTCGACGAGGACACCTGGCATCCGCACCTCTACGACTTCTCCGAGCCGGAGGTGACCGATCAGTGGGGCACCGCCAACGCCATGGACGAATTCGTGGCCGCCAAGTCGTTCAACGACGTCGACAAGGGCTTGTTCGTCGCCCCGCCGGTCTAATACTGCAACGGCACTTGCTTGACAGGTAGACGATACTGATTGTGTGGTCCTCGATCTGGTTGCTGCCGAGTTGGAAGCGTTGCATGAGCGGATCTCCGGTCGGTTCGCCCGGTCGGAGCCGCGGTCCCGAGTCCGTGAATATGTGACGGGTTTGGTTGCAGGTCTGGAACGCAAGAACGGGTGGACCCTCGCCGAGCGCGCCGGCGAGATCAGCCCGGACGGGATGCAACGGTTGCTGCGGCGCGCGGACTGGGACGTCGACGGCGTCCGCGACGACGTCCGTGACTACGTGGTCGAACGCCTCGGCGATCCGGCCGGTGTACTGATCGTCGACGACACCGGATTCCTCAAGAAAGGCACCCGCTCGGCCGGGGTGCAACGCCAGTACTCGGGCACCGCCGGACGGGTGGAAAACTGCCAGATCGGCGTCTTCCTCGCCTACGCCAGCGGCGCCGGCCACGCCTTGATCGACCGGGAGCTGTACTTGCCCGAATCCTGGACCTCCGACCGCGACCGGTGCCGCGCCGCCGGCATCACTGACGACATCGAGTTCGCGACCAAACCGAGACTGGCACAACACATGATCGAACGCGCCCTCGACGCACAGGTCCCGTTCTCCTGGGTCACCGCGGACGAGGCCTACGGGCAGGTGAAGTACCTGCGGGTCTGGCTCGAGGAACGCGATATTTCCTACGTCCTGGCCACGCGCTGCAACGACGACGTGTTCACCCCGCACGGTCGCGCCGGTCGCGCCGACGAGATGATCGCCGCGGTCCCGGCGAAGCAGTGGCGCCGGATCTCCGTCGGCGACGGCGCGCACGGCCGGCGCGAATACTCCTGGGTGCGGATCCCGATCCGGATCGCCTGGGCACCCGGGCGCGGGCACTGGCTGCTCGCCCGCCGATCCCTCTCCGATCCGACCGAGATCGCGTACTACATCTGCGCCGGACCCCGCCGCACCACGCTCACCGAACTCGCC
>NZ_JBLWIT010000009.1:0-56057 GCF_048381435.1 Rhodococcus mengyinensis
GCCAGCGGGGCACGCAGGTCGAGCGCACGAGCGGCCGTCAACGCCTCGATCGCGAGTACCCGGGTCAGTCCGTCGATCGCCCGGCGCAGCTTCCGGGCCGCCGACCAGCCCATCGACACGTGATCCTCCTGCATCGCCGACGACGGAATCGAGTCCACACTCGCCGGCGCCGCCAGCCGCTTCAGCTCCGAGACGATCGCGGCCTGGGTGTACTGGGCGATCATGTGGCCGCTGTCCACCCCGGGGTCGTCGGCCAGGAACGGGGGCAGCCCGTGATTGCGGGCGACGTCGAGGAAGCGGTCGGTGCGACGCTCACTCATGCTCGCCACGTCCGCGACGACGATCGCCAGAAAGTCCAGCACGTACCCGACCGGCGCCCCGTGGAAATTGCCGTTCGACTCCACCCGCCCGTCCAGCGTCACCACCGGATTGTCGACGGCGCTCGCCAGTTCCCACGACGCCACCCGCTCGGCGTGCGCGAGCGTGTCCCGCGCCGCCCCGGCGACCTGCGGGGCGCACCGCAACGAATAGGCGTCCTGCACCACGGTGCAGGACGGGTTGGCGTGGCTCTGCACGATCTCCGAGCCGGCGAGCAACCGGACCATGTTCGCGGCGGCGTGGGCCTGTCCGGGGTGCGGCCGGAGCGCCTGCAGGTCCGGGGCGAACACCCGGTCGGTGCCCAGCAAACCCTCCACACTCATCGCCGCTGTCACGTCCGCGAGCGACAGCAGCCGACGTAGATCGTGGCACGCCAACAGCAGCATGCCGAGCATGCCGTCGGTGCCGTTGATGAGGGCCAGCCCCTCCTTCTCCTCGAGTATCACCGGTGCGATACCGGCGGCGGACAGTGCCGTCGCCGCGGGCACCAGTTCGCCGTCCGCATCCCGCACCGTGCCCTCCCCGATCACCGCGAGCGCGACATGCGCCAGCGGCGCCAGATCACCCGAGCATCCGAGGCTCCCGTATTCGTGGACCACCGGCGTGATGCCGGCCGACAGGAGCGACGCGTAAACCTGCGCGACTTCCGGCCGCGCGCCGGTCCTGCCGGTGGCCAGGGTCGACAACCGCAGCAGCATCAGCGCACGCACGACCTCGCGTTCCACCTCGGGGCCGTTTCCGGCGGCATGCGAGCGCACCAGACTGCGCTGCAGCTGCGTCCGGAGCGCAGAGGGGATGTGCCGGGTGGCGAGGGCCCCGAAACCCGTCGAGATCCCGTACACGGGCTTCGGGTCCTCGGCCAGCGCCTCGATGCGCTTCCGGGTTTCCGCCATGGCCGACATCGCGTCCCGCGAGATCCGCACCGGCGCGCCGAGACGCGCCACCCGGATCACTTCTTCGGCGGAGACCGCTCCGGTTCCGACCACGACAGACTCTTCGGCTCCCACAAACCCCAGTCTCCCCCGGGGCCGGGCGGAGAGTGACGGGATTGCCGGAGCGACGACGGCGTCTACAACCGGCCGCGGAGAGCTTCCTCGATTTCGCGTGGCGTCATCAGACGTTCGAGTTTTTCACTCGGCCACGAGGACGGACGTCCTTGCAATCGGGCTGATTCGAGTAGAGGGAGAGGGCTGCGGTCCCACCGCAGGATCGAATGAACATTCACTACCGATCACTTCCGAACACCGACTCGACAACTTTCCATTTGCGCCATTGCACCGGCGACATTTCGTCGCGCTCTTGACTCATCGCCCATCGTGCCCCTTTGGTTACACGGTTTCGATGAGGCGCGCGGAAGTGCTGGAAAACTGCGGTCGGGACGAGAATTCAGTGACCTACCGCACACCTCTCCGGCACGAGCGCCTACCATGACGTCAAAGTAATTGTTACCTTACGTACCACCTTCCCTGACTGGAGACAGCCGATGGCAAACACCCTCGAAGTAAGCATCGACATCGACGCGACCCCGCAAGACGTGTGGGCCGTCGTGTCGGATCTGAAGCGGATGGGCGAATGGAGCCCCCAGTGCCGCACGATGCGCGTCCTCGGCGGCGTCGTCGAAGAGGGCACCAAAACCGTCAACATCAACCGCAAGGGCTTCCTCGTGTGGCCGACCACGTCGAAGGTCGTGAAGTTCCAGCCGAACAAGACCATCGCGTTCCGGATCCTCGAGAACCGCACCATCTGGTCGTACGAACTCGAGCCGACGGCAGGCGGAACCAAGGTCACCGAGCGCCGTGAAGCCCCGACCGGGACGTCGAAGGTGTCGCAGTTCCTGGTCAAGACCGTTCTCGGCGGCAACGAGGACTTCGAGGTCGAGCTCGTGAACGGCATGAACACCACTCTCGCCCGCATCAAGTCGGCCGCCGAACGCACGTAGTCCGGTTGACCCTCGACCTGGTCGAGGCCTCAGCGTGGTCCGCATGGACACACCGGACGCCGTCATGGCGAGGATCGCGCAGGGACAGGAACTGGCAGTAGCGGGTGACCGGGAGGGCGCCCGACGCATCTTCGAGGAGGTGTGGGACGCCCTCGCCGGTCCCGGCGACGACACACCGGACCCGCTGCACGTCGTCACGCTGGCCCACTACATGGCGGACGTCCAGACCGACCCCGCCGAGGAACTGCGCTGGGATCTGCGAGCCCTCACCGCCGCCGACTCGCTGACCGACGACCGAGCCCGGCAGCACCACTCCTCGCTGCAGGTCGCGGGGTTCTACCCGTCGCTGCACCTCAACGTCGCGGCCGCTCATCACGCGCTCGGCCAGTCGTCCGAGGCACGCCACCATCTCGATCGGGCCACGCAGAGCTGCGAACACCTCACCGACAACGGATATGGCCGGATGATCCGCGCGGCCGTCGAGCGGCTCCGCGCAGAACTCGACGCCGAGGCTGTCGGACCGCAAGGGCAGAGTGAGCACCGTGCTCAGCATCGGTGAACTCGCCCGGGCGTCCGGTCTGTCGGTCAGCGCGCTGCGGTTCTACGACAAGGCGGGTGTGCTCACCCCGCACGTGGTCGACCCGCGCACGGGTTACCGCTGGTATGCCGACCGGCACGTGGGCGCAGCGGTCCTCGTCGCCGCGATGCGCCGGGTGGGTGTGCCAGTGAAGGACATGGCGGCCGTGCTGAGCGGGACGGATGCCCACGGGCTCCTCGACCGGCATCTCGGCCGGCTCGAGAAGGGGCTCGACGACGCCCGGCGCGAACTGGCAAGGATTCACCGCCTGCTCGACGCGCGAGCGGCGCGGGAGTGCACTGTCGTCCTCCGCACCACCGACCTCCTCACCGCGTTCGGCTCGGTGCGGTTCGCCGCCGACCCGCACTCGGCGTTCCCGGTGTTGCGCGGCTGCCTCCTGGAAACGGACCACGACGTGCTGCGGCTCGTCACCACCGACCGCTACCGGCTGGCGGTGGGAACGGTGACCCTCCTCGAACCGCCGGACGCACCGATCTCCGCCGTCGTCCCGTGCACGTTCCTGGACGACGCGGCCGGGCTGCTGGGTCGCCACGACACGGTGACCGTCGTCGTCTGCGCCGACAGCGTCACCCTCCGCTGCGGCGCCGAACAGCTCGGCACCCGCCTCGTCGACGGTGCGTTTCCCGACCATCGCAGTCTGTCGCCCCTCGACCGCGGAATCGAACACACCTTCTCCTCGGCGGACCTGCGTGCAGTCCTCGCCGACGCCGGCGACCGAGTGGATCTCGGCGTTCTCGAGTCGGGCGAGATCGCCGTCGGCAGGCAGGGGACGGAGCAGCCCGTGCGCTTCCAGGTGCAGGTGAACACCGGTTTTCTCCTCGAAGCCGTCGACGCGCTGCCGGGTGAACAGTTGACGTTCCAGGTGGGTGGACCCATCACCCCGCTCGCCATCCGGCCACGATCCGTTCACACATCGGACCCCGCGAGTGCGTACTCTCTCCTGATGCCGTTGCAGCCGGTAGCGCTCACGTAATCTGTGGGTGCGGCGCGATGGCGCGCAGGCAGCACGTCCGTCCGACACAGTTAGAGGAGCCCGTGGCACGCAAGCCCACACCCCCCGGAACCCCGCAATCCACGAGCGTCGGGCACATCGTCGACCTCGTCCGCGGAGCAGTTCCGCCCCTGCACCCGGCCGGGCTGCCCTTCGTCCTCGCGCCACTCGGTGTGGCCGTCCTCGGCCGCAAGCGCAAGTGGGTCCGGCGTGGAGCGCTGACCTCCGCCGCAGCGTGCGCCGCGTTCTTCCGGCATCCGCACCGTGTTCCGCCGAACCGTGTCGGCGTCGTGGTCGCACCCGCCGACGGCGAGGTCGCGCTCGTCGACTCCGCGGTCCCGCCGTCCGAACTCGACATGGGCACCGAGCCGCTCCCCCGGGTCAGCATCTTCCTGTCCGTGCTCGACGTGCACGTCCAGCGCAGTCCTGTCGGCGGTGAGGTCACGAAGGTCGTCCACCGGCCGGGTCAGTTCCTCTCCGCCGACCTCGCCGACGCCAGCGAGGTCAACGAACGCAACAGCATGCTGCTGCACACCCCGGAGGGCCACGACGTCGCCGTCGTGCAGATCGCCGGTCTGCTCGCCCGCCGGATCGTCTGCGACGCCAAGGTCGGCGACACCCTCCCGATCGGTGACACGTACGGCCTGATCCGGTTCGGCTCCCGCGTCGACACGTACTTCCCGGCGGGCACCACGTTGCTCGCCGAGCGAGGACAGCGGACGATCGGTGCCGAGACCGTCATCGCTCAACTGCCGTGATCGCCAACGCGAAGCAGCAGCGGAGGGGTCGACCCCAGCAGGCGGTCCGGCTCCTGCCGAGCGTGGTCACGATCCTCGCGCTGTGTGCGGGGCTGTCCGCCGTCAAGTTCGCGCTCGACGGCGACCTGGGAACGGCGTTGGCCATGATCGGTGCGGCCGCGGTCCTCGACTCGCTCGACGGTCGGATCGCGCGCATGCTCGACGCCACCAGCAAGATGGGTGCCGAACTGGATTCGCTCGCCGATTCCATCTCGTTCGGCGTCGCCCCGGCCCTGGTCCTCTACGTCACGCTGCTGGACGGCCAGAGTTTCGGCTGGATCATCGCCCTGATCTACGCGGTGAGCATCGTGCTGCGGCTGGCCCGGTTCAACACGCTCCTCGACGAGGACGACATGCCGGGTTACGCCAACGAGTACTTCACGGGTGTCCCGGCGCCCGCGGGTGCCCTGGTCGCGCTGACCCCGCTGGCTGCCGCGGCGCAGTGGGGCGACGGCTGGTGGTCGTCGTATCCCGTCGTCGTGGCGTGGACCGTGATCTCCGCGGCGCTGATCGTCAGCCGGATCCCCACGCTCGCACTGAAGACGGTATCGGTGCCCCCGCACATGGCGGCCGGTCTGCTCGTCCTCGTGGCGCTCGCGGCGGCGGCTCTGGTCACCTACCCGTACATCCTGCTGATCGCGCTCGTCGCGGTGTACCTCGGGCACATTCCGTTCGCGGTCCACTCCAAGCGGTGGGTAGCCGCGCGACCCGAGACGTGGGACATCAAGCCGTCCGAGCGGCGGGCCATCCGGCGTCAGCCCGACGCCCGTGGCAGGCGATCCGCCGCACGGCTCGGACTGCGCCGTCCCCGGGCCCGATAGTTCGCTCCCGCACGTAGGCTCGACGGCGTGACCTCCCCGGAACTTGCGCTCACAGTCCGACTGAACACCTCGGCCGCCGACACCCGGCGCGGCGTGGTCCGGCTGCATCCGGAAGCCCTGGCCGCGCTCGGCCTCCGCGAGTGGGACGCGATCGCCCTCGTCGGCGCGCGCCGCACCGCCGCGGTGGCAGGTCGCGCGCCGACCGGAACCCCCACCGGGACTGCACTCCTCGACGACGTGACGCTGTCCAACGCCGGGCTGACCGAGAACAGCACGGTTGTCGTGACACCGGTGACGGTGTACGGCGGGAAGACCGTGACGGTCAGCGGGTCGAATCTGGCCGTCAACTCCGTCTCCGACGTCACCCTGCGTCACGCCCTGCTCGGCAAGGTCCTCACGGTCGGCGACACGGTGTCGCTGCTCCCCCGCGATCTGGGCCCCGGCACCAGCACCGCCCCCGCGACGCAGGCACTGTCCCGGACGTTCGGTGTCGCCTGGACGTCCGAGTTGCTCACCGTCACCGGGGTCGACCCGGCCGGTGGTCCGGTGAGCGTGCAGCCCAACACCGCGGTCGGGTGGGGCGAGGGTGTGCGCGCAACGGTGTCCACGGCCCCGACCCGGCTGCCCGCGCCGCCCGTCCGGCCCGCCGAGGAGGTTCCCCCGGTTCCAGTCGAGGACCTGGTGGGCGCCCACACCCAGGCAGCCAAACTCACCGAGTGGCTCGGACTGGCACTCGACGAACCCGAACTGCTCCGCAAGCTCGGGGCCTCACCCCATCTGGGCGTCCTGGTGACCGGGCCCGCCGGTGTCGGGAAGGCGACGCTCGCCCGCGCGGTGCTCGCCTCCCGGCGACTCGTCGAACTCGACGGGCCGAGTGCCGGCGCGCTGGAAGCCGACTCACGGTTGCAGCGGGTCACCGCGGCGGTCGACGCGATCCGCAGCGGCGGCGTCCTGCTGATCACCGACATCGATGCCCTGCTGCCCGCCACCCCGGAGCCGGTGTCCGCGCTGATCGTCGAACAACTCCGCCGCGCAGTCGACACCGTCGGGGTCGCGTTCGTCGCGACGTCGGCGCACCCCGAGTCGGTCGACACCAGGTTGCGCGGGCAGGACCTGTGCGACCGCGAACTCACCCTGACCCTGCCCGACGGCTCCACCCGCCGGGCGCTGCTGGAACTGCTTCTGCGGAAGGTCCCCACCGACGGCATCGCCCTCGACGCGATCGCGGCCCGCACACCGGGGTTCGTCGTCGCCGACCTCGCCGCGCTGTGCCGGGAAGCGGCCCTGCGGGCCGCCTCACGCGCGACCAGGAAACCCGTCGACCCCGCACTCACACAGGACGACCTGCTCGGCGCGCTCGACGTCATCCGCCCGCTGTCGCGGTCGGGCAGCGAGGAACTCGCGATCGGCACCCTCACCCTCGACGACGTCGGGGACATGGTGGAGACCAAGCAGGCGCTGACCGAGGCGGTCCTGTGGCCGTTGCAGCATCCGGATTCGTTCGCCCGCCTTGGCGTCGATCCCCCGCGCGGAGTGCTGCTGTACGGTCCGCCCGGTTGCGGCAAGACCTATCTCGTTCGGGCGCTGGCAAGTTCGGGGCATCTGAGTGTGCACGCCGTCAAGGGCGCCGAGCTGATGGACAAGTGGGTGGGCGCGTCCGAGAAGGCCGTCCGCGAACTGTTCCAGCGGGCGCGGGATTCGGCCCCGTCACTGATCTTCCTCGACGAGGTGGACGCCCTCGCGCCGCGGCGCGGCCAGAGCTCCGACTCCGGGGTGTCGGATCGGGTGGTGGCCGCCCTGCTCACCGAACTCGACGGCGTCGAACCGCTGCGCGACGTGGTGGTCGTCGGCGCCACCAATCGGCCCGACCTCATCGACCCGGCATTGCTGCGCCCCGGCCGCCTGGAGCGGCTGGTGTTCGTGCCGCCGCCGGACGGCGAGGCCCGCCGCGCGATCCTGCGGACATCCGGGAAGTCGGTGCCCCTCGCCGACGACGTCGACCTCGACGCCCTTGCCGACGACCTCGACGGCTACTCGGCCGCCGACTGCTCGGCGCTGCTGCGGGAAGCTGCGCTGGCCGCCATGCGCCGGGACATCGACGCCGCCGACGTCACCGCGGCCGACGTGGCCGAGGCACGCGAAAAGGTGCGCCCCTCACTCGATCCCGAGCAAGTGGCGCACCTCGAGTCCTATGCGCTGTCGCGCCCGTGAGTACTTGTTAACCGCCCGCGGTTAACAAGTACTCACGGGTCAGGACCAGCGGCCGAGCAGCGTGGCCGCGTGTGCGGCGAGGGCGGCCTGGAAGAACGGCCCGAAGCTCACCCGCGCGACGCCGAGCGGCCCGAAGCTCGCCGGATCGTCCTGATCGGGCAGGCCGATGGCGTTGACGGGCAGCGGGAGCTCCGACGTGAGCCGCTTCTGGGTGGCGTCGTCGTGACGGCCCACGGGGTACAGCACGTCGGCGCCGGCCTCGGCGGCGAGCTTCAGCCGAGCGATCGCGCGGTCGACACGGTCGGACTCGTCGCCCACCTGCTTCACGAACAGGTCGGTGCGCGCATTCACGACCACGTGGACGCCGGCAGCGTCGGCCGCTTGCCGCAGCCCTCCGACGAAGTCGGCGTGCTCCTGCGGTTCGCGGAGCCGCCCGCCCTCGCTGTGGACCGTGTCCTCGATGTTCAGGCCCACGGCTCCCGCGCCGATCAGACCTTCGATCAGCCGGGCGGGCTCGAGCCCGTATCCCGATTCGATGTCGACCGACAGCGGCAACTCCACCGCCGCGGTGATCTGCGAGATGCGGTGCAGCAGCTCGTCGAACGTGATCCCCTCGTTGTCGGGCTTGCCGATCGAGTCGGATACCGGGTGGCTCCCGACGGTCAGCGCCTGAAACCCAGCGGACACAGCCAGATTCGCGGACCAGGCATCCCACACGGTGGGCAGGATGACCGGGTTGCCGGGCTGGTGCAGCCCCAGCAGGGTGGTGGCCTTCTCGTTGCTCGACGTCATAGGTGGGCTCCTCGCCTCGGTTGTATTCGATCGGAGTCGTTCTCGGGCACGCCTTCGGTGCCAACGCCGGGTTCGCCATTTCCATTCCTTCCCGCTCGAGTACCGTGAGCGAATGGACTTCCGGGAACCTCTGTCGGCCGCGGCTGCTCTCGCGTCCGGCGCACTGGCCGGTTTCGTCCTCACCAATCCCCGCAACCGGGCCTGGACGATCAACGCGTCCGACCGGGAGATCGAGCGGTGGCTCAGCAGCCAGCCGACGGGTGTGGTGGTGGCTCTCGTTCTCGCCGTCGTCGCGGTGGCCGGTCTGCAACGGTCCGGCTCCCGGCGGGTGTCGTGGATCCTGGCGGCGGCGTGCGCGCTCGCCCTGATCGGCGCGCGCTGGGCGGTGCCGAATGCCGGCGGGGTCGACACGCTGATCGCCCTGCACTTCGCGAAGACCGCGACTGCCGGGTTTCTGCTGGGCGCGGCGGTCGCCGCGGTGTGGGGTCGCTGGGTTTCGCATCTGGCGCTGACTCTCGGTGTCGCGAGCGCGTTCCTTCTCGCGAGTGTGCAGCGACTGCCGCGCAGTGACACCGCGTACGTCGAGCCCGCGAGTATGAGCACCTCCGCGATCGGCGAACCCCCGCAGTGGCTGCTGCTCGGAGTTCTCGTGCTCGCGCTCGCGTCGGCGGTGGTGGCGCGGTCGCAGTTCCGGGTGCAGCGTCCGGACCGGAAGACCCTGCTGACCGCGCTGGTCGGCGCCGTGGCTCTCGCCCTGCTCAACCGGTTGTTCGGGGCGTGGATCGACGATCAGGAATTCGGCGAGCCCCTGACGGTCTGGCTGATCGTCGCGTTCTCGCTCGCCGTGATTCTGACGGCCACGGTGCTGATCGCACGCCGGTTCCCGGGGATCGACGGACGCTTCCTGCTCGCCGCGACCGGTGTCACCGCGGCGGCCGTGCTCGTCCTCGACGACCTCCGCACTCCGCGGGTGACGACGCCCGCGCCGGCGTTGCTGGCGGTCGGCGTCGTTGCTCTCGCCGCGGGAATCGCGGTGGCGGTCCGGGTCCCGCCGAAGTGGCGGCGCCCGCAGTGGGGACTCTGCCTGGCCGCCGTCGTTCCGCTGCTCGCCGCCGTGTGGCCCGACTTCGGCGACGACGGCGTCGCACTGCTGATCCGGCTGGCCGTGCTGGGTTGCGGCACGGGTTTCGCGCTCGCCACCGCTCTGCCGGGGTCGGCGCCGGTCGCGGTACTCGGTTTCGCGTTGCCGTTCGCGTCGCTGGTGTTCGTGGCGGCGACCACCGTTCCCCGCAGCCGGGTGGTCTACTCGGGCGCGAGCAGCGAACACCGTCTGCCGTCGTCGCCTGCCTCGACCGCTGCGTCCGACCATCTCGTCGGCTTCGTGATGCTGCTCGTCGTGGCGTTCTGCGTCTACTCGGTGCACGAGCGGCGCAGTACCCCGGAAGGCAGCTAGTCGAGGAGACCGAGCGACTGAAGCCGGCGGAACACGAGCATCGAGCCGGGCGCGACGTCGGGCATGGCCGCGTATTCGTCGACGGTGAAGTACCGGAGTTCGGCGATCTCGCTCGTCGGCCGCGGCTCGGCGCTCAGTTCGGCGAGGAAGCAGGTCATGTGCAGGTCGGTGCCCTCGGGATGTCCGTACGCGGGCGCCTCGAAGACCCCCAGATGTTCGAGCGTCCCATCGACGATTCGGGCGTCGAGTTCCTCCCGGATCTCGCGGTGCAGAGCCTGTTCGGCGTTCTCGCCGGGATCGATCTTTCCGCCTGCCATGTAGAACGCGGTCTTCCCCACCGATCGGGTCTGGAGGAGTTTCCGGTCGCGGATGTGGGCGAGCGCGGCGGTTCGGATCTCGGCGGGCACCGTCACAAGATAGAACAGTCCGGTCGGCCGCCCATAACACACGCGCCCCAATAGTCCGATTTGCCGCGATTGCGAGTCCGAATAACCGACCCAGTAGGATGTACCCCGTAGCCCAGTTCGCTAGCTAAGCGAACGGTCTACACGACTCGGTTCGTTTCGTTCCGACACCCCGCCGCCCGCTGACCCCCGACGGAGTGCCTTTTGCTTGCTGTTCTGCTCGCCCATGCCGTTGCCGCCGTTCTGGCTCCGCTTGTGGTGCGCAAGTTCGGCCGCAACGGTTTCTACCCTCTCTCCCTCGTCCCGCTGGCGTCGCTCGGTTGGGTGATCGCGAACTGGGGCACGGAGCAGACCGTGTCCATCGTGTGGGCTCCGGGCCTGTCGATGGACCTCGACTTCTGGTTCGATCCGCTGGCCGCGATCATGTCGGTGCTGGTGCTGGGCATCGGCACGCTGATCCTGGTCTACTGTGCGCGTTACTTCACCGACGACGAACCTCGTCTCGGCATCTTCGCCGCCGAGATGGTGGCCTTCGCCGGCGCCATGTTCGGCCTCGTCGCCAGCGACAACATGTTGCTGCTGTACATATTCTGGGAACTGACGACGGTCCTGTCGTTCCTGCTGGTCGGGCATTACGCCGAACGCGCGTCGAGTCGCCGGGCGGCAACGCAGGCGCTGCTCGTCACCACCGCGGGTGGTCTGGCCATGCTGGTCGGCATCATCATCCTCGGGCAGGTGAGCGGCACGTACAACCTGTCCGAACTGATCGAGGTCGCACCTCGCGGCTGGCTCGCCGGTGTCGCCGTCGTGCTGGTCCTCATCGGCGCGCTGTCGAAGTCCGCGATCGTGCCGCTGCACTTCTGGCTGCCCGGAGCGATGGCCGCCCCGACCCCGGTCAGCGGCTATCTGCACGCCGCGGCCATGGTGAAGGCCGGCATCTTTCTCGTGGCCAGACTTTCGCCCGGTTTCGCCGACTCGGCGCCCTGGCGGTTCACGATCATCACGCTCGGCCTGCTGACGATGGTCCTCGCCGGGTGGCGGGCGATGCGCGCCTTCGACCTCAAACTGGTGCTCGCGTTCGGCACCGTCAGCCAGCTCGGTTTCATGATGGTGCTGGTCGGCCTCGGCACCCGCGACGCCGCGCTCGCCGGCATGACGATGGTGGTCGCGCACGCGATGTTCAAGGCCGCGCTGTTCATGGTGGTCGGCATCATCGACCACACGACGGGCACCCGCGACATCCGCAAGCTCGCGCACCTCGGTGACCGTGCGCCCGCGCTCGCGGTCGTCGCCGCACTGGCCGCGGCGAGCATGGCCGGGCTTCCCCCGTTCCTCGGGTTCGTCGGCAAGGAAGCCGCATTCGACTCCCTGCTGAGCACGACCGTCCTGGCCGACCCGGCGCGGATCGTCACCGTCGGCGTCGTGGTGTTCGGTTCGATCCTGACGCTCGCCTACAGCGTGCGCTTCATGTGGGGAGCCTTCGGTCGCAAGCGGCTCGCGCGGCCGAGCCCGGCCGTGCAGGGCATGCACGCACCCGGACCGTTGTTCCTCGGCGCGCCCGCCGTTCTCTCGGTACTGAGCCTGGCGGCGGGACTCGCGGCGCCGCAGCTCGAGAAGCTGCTGACGCCGTACTCGCAGACCCTGCCCGCCGAGGGCGTCTCCGACTACCACCTCGCCCTGTGGCACGGCATGAACACCGCGCTGGCGCTCACCCTGCTGGTGTTCGCCGTCGGCACCGCGCTCTTCGTGGCGCAGCGCTGGGTCAACCGGTTGCGGTTCGAGCATCCTCCGCTCGGCAACGCCGACCGCATCTACGACGCGACGCTGCGCGGCATGGACGCGCTGTCGATGCGGCTGACCGGGGCCACCCAGCGCGGTTCGCTGCCGCTGACCCAGGCGACCATCCTCGGCACCCTCGTGGTGGTGCCGCTGGTACTGCTCGTCGTCGGCACGAATACGGGCGCCGACGTCCGGTTGTGGGATTCGCCGGTGCAGTTCGTGATCGGGCTGATGATGGTCGCGGCCGCGCTCGCCGCCACGGTGATGCGCAACCGTCTGGCCAGCGTGATCCTCGTCGGTCTCAGCGGTTACGGCTGCGGTGTGCTGTTCGCCCTCCACGGTGCCCCCGACCTCGCACTCACCCAGTTCCTGGTGGAGACGCTGACGCTCGTCATCTTCGTGCTCGTGTTCCGGAAGCTGCCCGCCGAGGTCGACGAGCGCCGGGCCATCGGATTCAAGATTCCGCGGGCACTGCTGGCGGTCGCGGTCGGTGCCACCATCACCACGATCGGCGCGTACGCCATCAATGCGCGGAACTCGGTGCCGATCTACGAGCGACTCCCCGACGCGGCGTACTACCTCGGCAACGGCAAGAACGTCGTCAACGTCCTGCTCGTCGACATCCGTGCCTGGGACACGCTCGGTGAGATCTCGGTGCTGCTGGTGGCGGCCACGGGTGTCGCGAGCCTGGTGTTCCGCAACCGCCGCTTCGGCAGCGCCCCCCGGGTGTCCGACGCTCCCGCGGTCACGGCCGATTCGTCGGCGTCGCATTCCGAGACCACGTGGCTACTCGGCGGCGACCTCATCGATCCGAAACACCGGTCGCTGGTCCTCGAGGTGACGACCCGGCTGATCTTCCCGACCATCATGGTGTTGTCGGTCTACTTCTTCTTCGCCGGTCACAACGCGCCCGGCGGCGGGTTCGCCGGCGGCCTCACGGCCGGTCTCGCGCTGGTCCTGCGGTACCTCGCCGGCGGACGGTACGAACTCGGCGAAACCGTCCCGATCGACGCGGGCAAGATCCTGGGCCTCGGGCTCACGCTTGCCGCGGGCACCGCGCTGGCGTCGCTGTTCCTCGGCGCCCCGGCGCTCTCCTCCGCGGTGTTCGAGGTGACGCTGCCGCTGGTCGGCCACGTCAAGATGGTCACCGCCCTGTTCTTCGACCTGGGTGTGTATCTCATCGTGGTCGGTCTCGTACTCGACGTGCTCCGCAGTCTCGGGGCGCGTCTCGACGCACAGATCGAGGTGAACCAGCGATGAGCGCGAACATCGGATTTCTCGTCATCATCGGCGTCCTGGTGTCGGCCGGCGTCTACCTGCTCATCGAACGCAGCATCACCCGCATGCTGCTGGGACTGCTGCTGTTCGGCAACGGCATCAATCTCCTGATCCTCACGTCCGGCGGTACGGACGGCAATCCGCCCATCGTCGGCCGCGAGTCCATTCACGAGTCGATGGCCGACCCGCTGGCTCAGGCGATGATCCTGACGGCGATCGTCATCACGATGGGCATCGCCGGCTTCGTGCTCGCGCTCGCGTACCGGTCGTTCAAGATCACCACGCAGGACGCCGTCGAGAACGACCCCGAGGACACCAAGGTCCTGCGGCGCCGGTCGCCCGCCGAGGCACCCGACCGCGACCGCTCCGACGACCCGGTCACCGGCGAGCCGAGTTTCAGCGGCGACGCATTCGACAAGGACGGAAACCCCATTCCCCTGGAAGAGCTGAAGAACCTCGAAGACCTCGAATGCTACGAAGACCTGCACGAGGGTGACTTCGACGACGAAGAGGACTCCGACAAGGCCGGGATCGGGGAGAAGTCGTGACCATTTCCCCGCACATGATCACGGCCCTCGCGCCGCTGCCTGTCCTCGTCCCGATGCTCGCCGCCGCGGCCACGCTGGTGCTCGGCCGTCGTCCGCGGGCCCAGCGGATCATCACGCTCGTCGCGTTGATCGGCGTCCTCGTCGTGTCGGGACTGCTGCTGTTCCTGGCCGACCGCGACGGGACGACGGCCATTCAGGTGGGTGGCTGGGATTCGCCGATCGGCATCACGCTGGTGGTCGACCGGCTGTCCGCGATGATGCTGGTGGTCTCGTCGATCGTGTTGCTCGCCGTCATGGCGTACGCCGTGGGTCAGGGTATCCGCGACGGCAGTGAGGACCAGCCCGTCTCGATCTTCCTGCCGACGTATCTGGCGCTGACGGCGGGCATCTCCAACGCGTTCCTGGCGGGCGACCTGTTCAATCTGTACGTCGGCTTCGAGGTGCTCCTCGCCGCCAGCTTCGTGCTGCTGACGCTCGGTGCGAGCGCCGACCGCGTCCGTGCGGGTGTGTCGTACGTGATGGTGTCGATGGTGTCGTCGCTGATCTTCCTGGCGGGTATTGCGTTCGCCTACGCGGCCACCGGAACCCTCAACCTCGCCGACATGGCCACCCGCCTAGACGGCATCCCGTCCGGCACGCGCACCGCCATCTTCGGTGTGCTGCTCGTGGCGTTCGGTATCAAGGCGGCGGTGTTCCCGCTGTCGACGTGGCTGCCCGACTCCTACCCCACCGCGCCCGCCCCGGTCACCGCGGTGTTCGCCGGCCTGCTCACCAAGGTGGGTGTGTACGCGATCATCCGCGCGCACACGCTGCTCTTCCCGGAGGGCGAACTCGACAACGTGCTCATGGTGTGCGGCCTCCTGACGATGCTCGTCGGCATCCTCGGCGCGATCGCGCAGAGCGACATCAAACGTCTGCTGTCGTTCACCCTGGTCAGCCACATCGGGTACATGGTGTTCGGTGTCGCGCTGTCCACCCAGTCGGGGCTGTCGGGTGCCATCTACTACGTGGCCCACCACATTCTGGTGCAGACCACGCTGTTCCTGGTGGTCGGTCTGATCGAACGCCAGGCCGGGTCGTCGTCGTTGCGACGTCTGGGCGGGCTCGCCGCGGCGAGCCCCGTCCTGGCCATCGTGTTCCTCGTCCCGGCCCTCAACCTCGGCGGCATTCCCCCGTTCTCCGGGTTCATCGGCAAGGTCGCGCTGCTGCAGGCCGGCTCGGCGGATGCGAGCGTGCTGGCGTGGATCCTCGTCGCGGGCGGCACCCTCACCAGCCTCCTCACGCTGTACGTCGTCGCCCGCGTGTGGACCAAGGCGTTCTGGCGGGCCCGCGCCGACGCCCCCGAGGGTGACCTGGCGGACGTCAGCCCGTCGGCGCTGCTCGACGAGTCCGAGGCCGACATCTCGTTCGACGACCGCGCCGACGTGGGCCGTATCCCCGCGATGATGCTCATCCCCACCGTCGCCCTCGTCGCCGTGGGGCTGGCGATGACGGTGTTCGCCGGCCAGATCATCCAGATCAGCGATCGCGCGGCGAGCGATCTGCAGAACCGGTACATCTACATCGACGCCGTCCTCGGCGGGCACCCCGGCGGCGAAGCGCAGGAGGCACCGCGATGAAACGCGAGAGACTTCTCCAGTTCGGCGCCCTTCTGTGGCTGATGGCGGTGTGGATCCTGTTGTGGGGCAACGTCAGCTGGGGCAACATTCTCGGCGGGCTCGCCGTCGGTGCGCTCATCATGGTGCTCATGCCGCTGCCGCGGGTGCCCGTGGAGGGCCGGGTGCACGTCCTGCCGCTGCTCCGGCTGGCGATGATGTTCGTGTACTACTCGCTCCAGTCGAGCCTCCAGATCGCGTACCTCGCGCTCCGGCCCGGGCCGCCGCCCGTCACCGGGGTCCTGCGCTACCAGCTGGGGATCAAGTCGGACCTCGTCCTGACGCTGTGCATCGACGTCCTGAACCTCATTCCGGGCACCATGGTTCTCGAGATCGACCAGGTGCGGCGGATCGTCTACGTGCACGTCCTGGACATGGGCTCGCAGAAGGCGGTCAGCCAGTTCTACCGCACGGTCGCGCAGTTGGAACGATTGTTCATCGAGGCGTTCGAACGCGACTCCGACTGGAAACCGAGCCCCTGGCACAACCGCGACCTGCAGTACGACGACCCCACTCAGGAGGGCAGCTCATGACAGTCGTCTCGGTCATATCCGGAATCATCCTGGTCGTCGCCGGGGTCCTGACGACGTTCCGGCTGCTCGACGGGCCCAACTCGCTGGACCGCCTCGTCGCTCTCGACACCCTGATCGCGCTCGCCATGTGCGGGCTCGCCGTGTGGGCCGCGTACACCGGCGACACGACGATCGTGCCCGCCATCGTCGCGTTGTCGCTGGTGGGGTTCATCGGTTCGGTGTCGGTGGCCCGGTTCCGGGTGAGTGACAAGTCGTGACCACCGTGCTGAACGTCATCGGGGCCACGCTCATGCTGTGCGGCTCCCTGCTGGCACTGACGGCCGCCATCGCCATCGTGCGATTCCCGGACACCCTGCGCCGCATGCACGCCGCCACCAAACCGCAGGTGGTCGGTCTCATCATGGTTCTCGCGGGCGCCGTCCTCGAACTGCGTGGCAACGTCGACATCTGGATGCTGATCCTCGTCGGCATCTTCACCCTGTTCACCGCGCCGGTCATCGCGCACAGCGTCGGACGGGTGGCGTACCGGGAGCAGCGAGATCAGGACGGGCTGTTGATGATCAACGAGTTGGAGCCGCCAGAACATCAGTGACCGCTGCCTTCGCGCCGCTGCCCCACCGCGCGAGTGCGGTGTCGGGCCGGGCGAAGAACGTCGCGTAGAACCCGAGGCTCATCGCGGCGAGGGCACCGAGGACGAGCGGTCCGGACACCTCGGGGAATCGGCCCATCGGCACCGCGAGGTAGCGGTAGCTGAGGAGCAGTCCGGCCAGCACCAGCGCGCCGCCTCCGACGAGACGGACCCGGAACCAGCCCCACCCCCGTTCGGGGTCGCGCAACGCGGATTCGATGGTCAGGCACAGAACGGCGCCGGCGACCAGGTCGACGCCGTAGTGGTAGCCGAACCCGAGGGTCGCCGTCAGCGTGCACACCAGCCAGAACGTGCCGCCGAGGCGCAGCCACCAGGCGCCCTGCCGGGAGTGGATGAACAGGGCGAGGGCCCACGCCGTGTGCAGGCTCGGCATGCAGTTGCGGGGGGTCGCCGAATCGAACGACATCGGTTCGGGCGCGAAGTCGGGTGTCGGGACGACGTTGGGCCAGTAGTCGCTGACCTGGAACCCCTGTCCTTCGGTGCCGAACGCGAAGATCGGTCCGACCACCGGGAACAGCACGTAGAACACGGGACCGATGAGACCGATCAGCAGGAACGTGCGCACCAGGTAGTGCGACGGCCAGCCGTTCCGCAGCTGGTAGACGGCCACCGCGATGGCCGCGACCGGCAGTTCGATGTAGACCCAGTGGAGGATGCCGTAGCCGACGGGTCCGAGGGCGTCGACGAACTGCCCCAGGTGCCACGACGGGCTGCCGAGCGCGTGGTCGGCCAGTTGGGCGTATTCGTCGAGGATCATCGGCCCGGCCATGATCGTGACCTGCAGCCAGGCGTCGCCGAATTTGGTCGCGAGAATCAGCAGCGCACCGAGGCCGACACCCTTGAGGGCGCTGCGCCGGTGGTCGCCGGTCCAGCGGACCGCCGCATACACGCCCACCGCGGTGAGCACCCAGGTCGCGCCGTTTCCGACGGTCAGCGGTCCACCGGACAGGTAGCGCACCGCGGCGACCACGATGTCGATGCCGGCTGCGGCGGAGAGTGCGACGACGCGCTGGCGATTGGTGAGCCCGACCATCGCGAGCGCGAGGCCGGCCCACGGGACCGACGCCGACTTGGGGGTCAGGACGTAGTCGTGGAAAAGGCTTTCGAGGGGACCCTGGAAACCCTGTATGGACGCGACCGATTGGGCGACCACCAGCAGGATCGCCACACCGAGCGCCCCGCCCGCCACGAACATGCGGGATCGATCGACGGACCCACCCGGCCGTACAACGGCAACATCGTCGATCGACACCCGCCAAGTGTAAACAACACGTGAACGGGAAGTGGACGAGTGTCCTGCCCGAGACCGTCTTTCAGGTCCCGAGCTCCTTCACCAACGCATCGACCACGGCCACAAGGTCACCGCCGGTCGCCTCCGCGACCTGACGTTGCCGCTGGTAGGACGCCCCGCGACGGGGAATCTCGGCGACGGCGGCCAACTCGTCCGCGCAGCCGAGTCGCACGGCGGTCGGGGCCAGCTTCTCGAGCAGGTCGTTCAGGTCGTCGGTGACGAGCCGCTCGTTGCTGTCCTCGTCGAGAATGATTTCGGCGTCGAGCCCGTACCGCGCGGCCCGCCACTTGTTCTCCTTCACGTGCCACGGCTGCAAGTTGGGCAGGTTCTCACCCGCCTCGAAACGCCGGTCCAGGTCGACGATCAGGCAGTGCACGAGCGCGACGAGGGAACTGAGTTCGGCGCGGGTGGAGATGCCGTCGAAGACGCGGACCTCGATGGTGCCCCACCGCGGCGCCGGCCGGATGTCCCAGTGCATCCCGCCGATCTTGGTGATCACCCCGGTCTTCATCTGGTCGCTGATGAAATCCTCGTACTGCCCCCAGTTCGCGAACTGGTACGGCAGTCCAGCGGTGGGAAGTTGCTGGAACATCAGCGCACGATTACTCGCGTACCCCGTGTTGACGCCGGCCCACATCGGTGAGGACGCCGACAGCGCGAGCAGATGCGGGTACCGCTGCAGCAGCGCGTTGAGGATCGGGAACACCTTCTGCGGCGAGGACACACCGACGTGGACGTGCACACCCCAGATGAGCATCTGACGGCCCCACCATTGGGTGCGTTCGATCAGCTCGTCGTAATCCGGTGTGCGCGTGACCAATTGGGTCGACCACTGTGCAAACGGGTGCGTTCCCGCGCAGATCAGATCCACGCCGAGCGGGTTCGCCGCCCGCCGCAACAGGTCGAGCGACTCGTCGAGGTCGTCCATCGCCTCACCGACGGTGGAGTGGATACCGGTGACGAGTTCGACGGTGTTGCGCAGCAACTCCTTGGTGATCCGCGGATCCTCGGGACCGGCGAGATTCGCCACCGCGTCGAATACCTCCGCGGCCGTGTTGGAGAGATCCCGCGTGACCCTGTCGACCAGCGCGATCTCCCACTCGACGCCCAGTGTCGGCCGCGGCGAACCGGGAAAAGGAACTACCACGGTTTCGATCCAACCACAGGCCGCAGTGCACGGCAGCGCACCGACATCCCGGCCGAAGCCGGGATGTCACGCGACTCAGCTGGCGCCGATGACACCGCAGGCCACCCGGGAACCTGCGTCCCCGGTGTTCAGGGTTTCCTGATCGGGGGCGGGTGCGTAACGGGTGGGGATGTTGGCGAAATTGTCGGAACCCGAGTGGATCATGACGGCGGTGCCGCTGTCGCCGTTCTTCAGGTCCTCGACCGTGAAGGCGTCGGTGGTGGTGACCAATTCGGCCGTGCCGTCGGCCAGAACCTGCAGCGAGGTGAGGTCACCGCTCGCCGGGTGCCCCGAGTGGCCTTCGGCCTGGAAGTGCCCGCCGGCGGACAGGAAGTTTCCGGGCGCACCCCCGGTCGGTGCCACGGAGTTCGTCTCACACTTGCCGACGGAGTGCACGTGGAAACCGTGGAATCCGGGTGTCTGATCCTTGACGGAAACGGTGACCTCGACGTGGCTGCCTGCCTGCTTGAACGTGGCGGTGCCCACGTCTTCGCCCTCGGCGTTCTTCAGCGCCGCGCTGACCGCGCCGCTCTCCGCGGCTTCACCGGAACCGCTCTCGGCGTCGCCGGGAACGCCTGCGGCGCTGGGATCGGCGGCGCCGGTCCAGACGGGAGGAGTGGTGCCGGGAACGTCGGTCGGCTCCTCGTTGTTACTGCAGGCGGTCAGTCCGAGTGCTGCAATGGCCACCACCGGGGTGACAATGCGCCAGGACATCCGACGGGTAGAACTCGAGGCCATCAAACCGCTCCTTTGAGGTGGCGAAGAAGTGCATCTGATCATAACCGCGGCGACGGTGCACCGACCGTCCGGTCTACTGCGCGGAGGTGACGATGACGATCACACCGGCGGACGAATCGGCGATACCCGGGAACCGCGGCTGGGCCGACACCCCGAGCTGCGCGGCGATCTCCGTCGCCGCTTCCTTCTCGGCGGCGGAAGTGCCGTAGTACACCGTGGTTTCGGAGATGGTGCCGTCGCTGTAGTTGCCGGTTTCCGACACCGTCCACCCCGAGGACATCAGTTCGGTGGCCGTCTGGCTCGCGAGACCGGTGACGTTGCTGTTGTTGAGCACCCGCACCGGGACCGACGCCGCGTCGGCGGACTTCGAGGTGCTCGAGGCACCGGACGTGGTGCTCGCCGCGGACGTCGAGGTGGCGCCCGCCGCTCCGGCAGCCGTCGTCGGGCGCGCGGCGGGAGTGGTCGTGGCGGCCGCCGTGGTCGTGACGGTGGCGGCGGTCTCCTCCGAGTCCGAGCCTCCCAGGGAGGCGAACCCGAGACCCGCGAAGAGAATCGCGAGGGCGATCAGCACCATCGCGAGGGCACGTAACGGCGGGCCGGACGATTCGGGCTTCGGAGTACTCACGATGTCGACCTTAGCGACCGGGTGCTACGTGACGTCGAACCCGAGGCGACGGGCGGCGCGGGCCTTCTGCCTACTCGCGCGCAGCCGTCGCAGCCGCTTCACGAGCATCGGGTCGGCCGCGAGTGCCTCCGGCCGGTCCACCAGCGCGTTGAGAACCTGGTAATACCGGGTGGCGGACATGTCGAACAGTTCTTTGATCGCTTCTTCCTTCGCGCCGGCGTACTTCCACCATTGGCGCTCGAAGGACAGGATGTCGTGCTCCCGACGCGAGAGGCCGTCGTCGCCGACGTCCTTGACCCCCGCCGAGTTGTCGCCGTCGATGCGCTCGGACTGGGTCCGACTACGCGCTGTTGCGCCGTCCATCTCACTCCTCGACTACTAGCTCTCGCTCGACCTCAGCGAAACCACGTTCCCCCGGCTCCTCGATCGCGTGGCCGACCGAGCAACGAATTACACCGCTGTACTTCAGCGACTATTCAACCACGACGAAGGCCGCGGGCAGTGCGAACGGCTCGGGCGCGCCGCACTATCCTTGACGACCATGGCCATCCTCCCCATCCGGATCGTGGGCGACCCGGTATTGCACGAACCGACCGAGGCAGTGTCCCAGTCACCTGCGGAACTCGCTGAGATCATCGCCGACATGTACGACACGATGGACGCCGCCAACGGCGTCGGGCTCGCCGCCAACCAGGTCGGCCTGCCGCTGCGGTTGTTCGTCTACGACTGCCCGGACGTCGACGGAGACGGCACGGCGCTGCGCCGCCGGGGTTGCGTCGTCAACCCGGTCCTCGAAACGTCGGAACGACCCGAGACCATGCCGGATCCGGACGACGACGTCGAGGGCTGCCTGTCGGTGCCGGGCGAGCAGTTCCCCACCGGGCGGGCCGAGTGGGCGAAGGTCACGGGCACCGACGCCGACGGCAACGCCGTCGAGATCGAGGGGCACGGCTTCTTCGCACGCATGCTCCAGCACGAGGTCGGTCACCTCGACGGCTTCCTCTACGTCGACATGCTGGTCGGCCGCAACGCGCGCGCCGCCAAGAAGACCATCAAGCGCGCCGGCTGGGGCGTTCCCGGCCTCAGCTGGGTGCCGGGAACGGTCGAAGACCCGTTCGGGCATGACGACTGACATTCCGCTCGGAAGCCGGGTGGTGCTGCGATACCAGCTGCCACCCGGCCACAGCCATCCGATGACCGACGTCATCGGGGTGCTGGAGAGCGTCGACCCGGTGGTGATCGTCCGCGCCGCGGACGGCTCGGTCGTCGAGGTGGATCCGGAGCGGGTGGTCGCGCTGAAGGCCGTCCCCGCACGACCGGTGCGCGCGAGCGAGATCCGATCCCTCGAACTGGCCTCCGCCGACGGCTGGCCGGGTGTCGAGTACACGTGGATCGACGGGTGGCTCGCCCGCTACGGTCACGGCTTCACCGGACGCGCCAACTCGGCGGCCCCGCTCGGCGACCGTGGGTCGGTGGGCAGCCTGGACGACGCCTCCCCCGGCGGCACGCTCGACCGTCTGCGCGAGTGGTACGCCGAGCGCGACCGCCCCCTGCGGTTGCTGATCCCCGACCGGCTGGGCGAGGTACCGCTCGGCTGGAACGTCAGCGACGAAGTGGTCGTCATGGCGGCGGACATCGACAACCTGGCACTGCCCGAGGGCCCACGAACCACCACCGTCACCGATCACCCCGATCCGGACTGGCTCGCCCTCTACCGCTACCGCGGGTCCGCGCTCCCCGACTTCGCCGTCGACGTGCTGGACTCGGTCCGCGGCGGCACCCTCGGGTTCGGCCGGATCGGCGCCGCCGACTCGACGCTCCTCGCCGTCGCCCGCGGATCCGTCACGTCCGCGCCCGACGACCGCCGGTGGGTCGGGCTCACCGCGGTCGAGGTCGCGGAGGCTCACCGCCGCCACGGAATCGGCAGCCTCATCTGCGGCGACATGATCAACTGGGGACGCGAACACGGCGCGACCCACGCGTGTCTGCAGGTCGCCGTCGAGAACGAGGGCGCGCAGGCGATGTACCGCAACCTCGGCTTCGTGGCGCATCACCGGTACCGCTACGCCACCGAACCTGGCGGCTGACGACCTGTCGGAGAGTGCCGCTAGGGTGGCTGCCGTGCGCATCGCAACCTGGAACGTGAACTCTGTTCGTGCCCGTACCGACCGGATCCTGGACTGGCTCCAGCGGTCCGACGTCGACGTGCTGGCGATGCAGGAAACCAAGTGCAAGGACGAGCAGTTCCCGTACGAGCGTTTCCGCGAACTGGGCTACGAGGTCGCGCACGTCGGCCTCAGCCAGTGGAACGGCGTCGCGATCGCGTCCCGCGTCGGTCTCGAGGACGTGCAGATCGGGTTCGAGGATCAGCCCGGTTTCCACAAGGACCCGGAGGTCGCGCCCGCGCAGGAAGCCCGCGCCATCGGCGCCACGTGCAACGGCGTCCGCATCTGGAGCCTGTACGTCCCCAACGGTCGTGAGCTGACCGATCCGCACTACACGTACAAGCTCGACTGGCTGGCGAAGTTGCACACCGACGCGGTCGGGTGGCTGGGGCAGAACCCGGACGCGCAGATCGCGTTGGTCGGCGACTGGAACGTGGCCCCCACCGACGAGGACGTCTGGGATCCGGCGCTGTTCGAAGGCAAGACGCACACGTCCGCACCCGAGCGTGAGGCGTTCCAGGCATTCGTCGAATCCGGATTCGCCGACGTCGTCCGGCCGCACACCCCCGGTCCCGGTGTCTACACCTACTGGGATTACACCCAGTTGCGGTTCCCGAAGAAGCAGGGAATGCGCATCGACTTCGTGCTGGGTTCGCCCGCCCTCGCCGGCCGCGTCGACAAGGCCGAGATCGACCGCAACGAACGCAAGGGCAAGGGCGCCAGCGATCATGCGCCGGTCATCGTCGACCTCGGCGACTGAGAACGCAGCACACCGAGCGCCACAACCGCGCACCCGAATCCGATGAGCACTCCGTGCCCGATGCGCAGTGGGGCGGCGACGTAGAACTGCGGGATGAACAGCGCGAACCCCACTGCCATCGGGATCCCCGCCCACCCGGCGAGTAGCCTGGACCGGGCGATCGCCACGGCGGCAGCGGCTGCGCCGACCGCGACGAGGAGCAGACCGGTGGCGAACAGCGTCGCCTGCGCCGCCCCCATCCGCACGCTTTCGGTGAGGGTTGTGACCGCATTCTCGTCGAGGTCGCTGCCGCCCAGGGCGTGCAGCGCGAACGTTTCGGCCCCGTAATAGGGCAGCGTCAGCCCTATCCCGATCCACGACGCCGCCACCGCGACCACCGCCGCCCGTTCACCGCCCGTCCCTTTCAGCAGTCCGCTGAGCGCGACGAGCGCAAGCCCGAACGCGATGAATCCGCCGACCGCGGCGAGGTGTGCGACGAGCCACGACGGTGAGGCGAACTCGGCCCGCCCGTCCGGCGCCCCGCCCGCTGCGTAGGGCCGCACTAAGGGGTACACGACGAACAGGACGCCGGCGAGGGCGAACAGCGCCGCGGCGCAGATCCGTGCGACCCCGATACGACTCTCGATCCGATCCGACACGGTCATGACGACTCCTCCATTGTGAGCACCGCTCTCTATGCAGAGCAGTATTCACAGCAGAGTCGCAGATGGCAAGAGCAGCGCTCTCGCGAGTGGGGCTACTCGGCAACCAGGACGTCGAGGTGCTCAGGATTTAGCGCCAAGTAGCGCTGGACATACGTGCAGATGGGACGCACTTTCCAGCCGCGCCGACGCGCCGAGCCGAGCGCCTCGCCCACGAGGACCGCGGCCAGCCCGCGCCCACCGAACTCTTCCTTGACGACCGTGTGCATGAACGCGACCACCTCGCCCGGCTTCGCGGTGAATCCGGGAATGTCGTCCTCGTCCCGGTAGCCGAGGATGCCGACCAACTCGTCCCCCAGCCACAGATCGAATCGTTCATGGGCAGGGTTGTCGAGCACGCGAGCATCAGTGGCCGTGATGTTCCCCGACGACTCGGAACTGTTCGAAATGTGATCCATGCCACTCATGGAATCAGTAAGGCGGCATCCTCGCGAGCGGAATCGCCGCTCCCGGAACCGTTTCGTTGCCGACGAGTGCCCGATTCGTGGCCCGACCGCAGTCAGCCATCCACCGGAACGACGAGGTCGCGGTACTCGGGATGCGCCGAAACGAAGCGCTGCACGTACGTGCACACGGGCCGGACCTTCCAGCCGTACCCGCGGGCGAGGTCGAGGGAGCGACCCACCATGAGGGCGGCGAGTCCGCGGTGGCCGAAGTCCTCCACGATCACGGTGTGCATGAACGAGACCACGGGCCCCTGCCGCCCTCGACTCTTCGGGCCCGGCGGCCGAGCGGCCACCACGCCCACGCCGGCACCGGCGCCGGGCGGGGTGGCCGCGAGGTCGAAATACCCGAGGATCCCGACGAGGTCACCACTCAGGCGTAGCTCGAATCGGTTCTGATCGGCGTTGTCGATCACGTCCACAACCTGCGCGTCTGTCAGCATGGCTATCTCCTGGGGGTATGTGTCGTAATCGAAATGTGATGTTCATCACCCTTTATACCGATGCCGGGAACCGCTGTCCAAGTTTCACCCGAATGATTGCTCACAGAGATCTCGGTTACAGTTTGTGTGACAACTACACATCCACGGGGGCTCGCACCAGCGGGCTGAGAGGACGGCTAGGGCCGTCGACCGTCGAACCTGTCCGGGTAATGCCGGCGTAGGGAGCATCATCGATGAGCACACACGTATCTACAGCCACGTCCGTCACCACGGGACCGATCGAGGGCAGCACCAAGCAGTACCTGCTGTCGGGCGACGACATCCGGGTGCCGGTCCGGCGCGTACACCTCACCAACGGTGAACACCTCGACGTGTACGACACGTCGGGTCCGTACACCGACGCGGACGCCACGATCGACCTGGAAGCGGGATTGCCGCATCTGCGCGCACCGTGGATCGCCGGCCGGGAGGGCACCCAACTCGATGCCGCTCGCGCCGGCGTCGTCACCGCCGAGATGCAGTATTGCGCTGCACGCGAGGGTGTTTCACCCGAGACGGTGCGCACCGAGGTCGCGGCGGGACGCGCCGTGATCCCGGCCAACCGCTGCCATCCCGAACTCGAGCCGATGATCATCGGCAAGGCGTTCGCGGTGAAGATCAACGCGAACATCGGCAACAGCGCGGTCACGTCGTCGATCGCGGAAGAGGTCGAGAAGATGGTGTGGGCGACGCGGTGGGGTGCAGACACCATCATGGACCTGTCCACCGGCAAGAACATCCACGAGACACGAGAATGGATCCTGCGCAATTCGCCCGTGCCCGTGGGAACCGTGCCGATCTACCAGGCGCTCGAAAAGGTCGGCGGCGACCCGACCGCGCTCACATGGGAGATCTACCGCGACACCGTGATCGAACAGTGCGAGCAGGGCGTCGACTACATGACGGTCCACGCCGGTGTACTGCTTCGCTACATCCCACTGACCGCGCGCCGCGTCACCGGCATCGTCTCCCGCGGTGGGTCGATCATGGCCGCCTGGTGTCTGGCCCATCACCGGGAATCGTTCCTGTACACCCACTTCGACGAACTGTGCGAGATCCTCCACCGCTACGACGTCACGTTCTCGCTCGGTGACGGCCTGCGTCCCGGCTCCATCGCGGACGCCAACGACGAAGCCCAGTTCGCGGAACTGCGCACCCTCGGCGAGCTCACAAGGATCGCCAAATCCCATGGGGTGCAGGTGATGATCGAAGGCCCCGGGCACGTCCCGATGCACAAGATCGTGGAGAACGTGCGCCTCGAGGAAGAGTTGTGCGAGGAGGCGCCGTTCTACACGCTCGGGCCGCTCGCCACCGACATCGCGCCGGCGTACGACCACATCACGTCCGCGATCGGCGCGGCGATGATCGCGCAGGCCGGCACCGCGATGCTCTGCTACGTGACACCCAAGGAACACCTGGGACTGCCGAATCGGGACGACGTCAAGACCGGGGTCATCACGTACAAGATCGCGGCGCACGCGGCGGATCTCGCGAAGCAGCATCCGCGGGCGCAGGAGCGGGACGACGCGCTGTCGAAGGCCCGGTTCGAATTCCGCTGGCACGACCAGTTCGCGCTGTCCCTCGACCCGGATACCGCGCGGGAGTTCCACGACGAGACGCTGCCCGCCGAGCCGGCGAAGACGGCCCACTTCTGCTCGATGTGCGGCCCGAAGTTCTGTTCGATGCGGATCTCCGCCGACGTGCGCGAGTACGCACAGCAACATGGACTCGATTCGGTCGAAGCCATCGAGGCGGGCATGGCCGAGAAGTCGAGCGAGTTCGTCGACGCAGGTGGTCGCGTGTATCTGCCCGTCGAGTCCGTCACCTCAGAGAATCGGTAAGGTCCCCTTCGTGAAGCTGCTGCCCCTGACCCCCGACGGCCAGACCCCCGTCCGAGTCCTCACCATCGCCGGCACCGATTCCGGCGGTGGCGCCGGGATCCAGGCCGACTCGCGGACGATGGCGCTGTGCGGCGTCCACGCATGCGTCGCGGTCGCCGCGGTGACGGTGCAGAACTCGGTGGGCGTCAGCGGTTTCCACGAGATTCCGCCGGAGACGGTGGCCGCGCAGGTGCGGTGCGTCGTCGACGACATCGGGGTCGGGGCAGCGAAGACGGGCATGCTGGCGTCGACGGCCATCATCGAGGCCGTCGCCGCCGTGTGCACCGAGGTCGGGATCGGCCGCGACCTACCGGTCCCGCTGGTCGTGGACCCGGTGTGCGCGTCGATGCACGGCGATCCGCTCCTGCACGCCGAGGCGCTGGACGCCGTGCGGAACACGCTGATCCCGATCGCCACGGTGGTCACCCCGAACCTCGACGAGATCCGGTTGATCACCGGCATCGAGGTAGTGGACGACGCGACCGCACGCCGGGCCGCCGAAGCGCTGCACGCGCTCGGGGCGCAGTGGTCGATCGTGAAGGGCGGGCATCTCCGGACGTCGGCGTCGAGCACCGATCTGCTGTTCGACGGCGACAGGTTCCTCGAGTTCAGCAGTCCCCGCATCGACACCGGCAACGACCACGGCGGCGGCGACACCCTCGCGGCCGCCATCGCGAGCGCGCTCGCCCACGGGTGGTCCGTGCCCGATGCGGTGGCGTTCGGCAAGGAATGGGTCACCAAGTGCCTGGAGGCGTCGTACGACCTGGGTGCCGGTCACGGCCCCGTCTCTCCACTGTGGCGACTCCGTCACCCGTGAGTACTTCTTAACGTCCGGCGGTTGAGAAGTACTCACGGGCGGCGGAGCCGCAACCGCCAGATACCGAGGTCGGAGGGCACCCCACTGGGCGCGGGGGCGAAGAAGGCGCGTCGCCACGGTTTGACGCCGACACCCAGTTCGTCGAGGGTGCCCGGCTGCAGACTCTCCAGCGTGGCGGACGACGCCATCACGTTGCCGTCGCCGCCCAGTTCCATCATGCGTGCCGCGATCGTCACGTCCACGCCGAGCCAGTCGCTGCCGATCTGCCGGGGCACACCGGTGTGCATGCCGACGCGCATGCGGGGGCGGTAGCCGTCCACCTCCACCTCCGCGAGCGCTTCCTGCGCGGCGAAGACGGCGTCGATCGCGCGGTCCGGGCTCGGGAATACGGCCATCACGCCGTCCCCCAGGCGTTTCACCACGTGTCCTCCGCGGTCGACGATGGGGGTCTCGACGGCTCGGGCGACGTCGCGCAGCAGGGCGAGGGTGGCGCTGTCACCGGCGGGCAGCGACCAACTGGAGAACCCGACGAGGTCGGTGAACACGATGGTCACTTCCTGCGTTCCCCGGCCGCGTCCGGTGCGCTCGAGCAGCGCCTGCCACACCTGCAGCGCGCCGAGGCTCATCTCGCGGGACGCGCCCGGCTGGTGGTCGAGGAAGCGATCGGCGACGCGGGCGATGGCCCGTGCGCTGCCGGGGCCTGCCGTCGACAGTGGATCGCCGAACGCCGGATCGCCGGGTAGCGCACGACGAACCCTCCGCAGCCCTTCGATCAGCTGTGGCTGCCGGTTCACCGATCCCATCCAGCCCAGAACCTTGTCGCCTCGTTTCGGTGTTTGCGCAGCGTCGAGTTCGGCACTGTCCTCTTCGGCCGGGTCGTCGCTCACGAGAGTAAGGGTAACCCAGCGTCACATGCACAAACCCGTGTCGAATCGGACATCACTCCGCCGCCCGCGCCTTCTCCCGGTCCGCGCCGGTGGGGACACCGTTCGGCCCGGCGAGCGACTCCGCATAGACCCCGACGGCATACGCGACCGCGGCGGCATTCTTGGCGAGCGCGGCCCGGTTCACGTTCTCGAGAGTGTCGGTCGCGCTGTGGTAGTTCTCGTCGTACACCACATCCGGGGTGCCGCCCCACTTCTGTGCCTGCTCGGGGGTCTTCGTCTCGTCGGCGCCGCTGAACACGCCGCCCGAGGGGATGCCGTGCTCGATGAACGGACCGTAGTCGGATCGGCCGTCGAAGTCCGTGCCGTCGGCGGCGACCCCGTTGCCCTTAAGGAACTCGATGAACGTGCGCTCGATGCCCGCGGAACCCTCCGGTCCGGGCCCCTCGCCGACGTTGTCGGAGTTGTCGCCGTCGTACGCCAGGTAGCCGGCGTTCTCGGAACCGAGCATGTCGAAGTTCAGGTACAGCGCGATGTCGTTCCGCTGGTCCTCGCTGAGGCTGTTCACGTAGGCCTCCGAACCGAGCAGACCCAATTCCTCGGCGCCCCAGAACGCGAAGCGCACCGCGTTGTCGACGTCGGGCGAACCGCCGAGCTGCACCGCCGTTTCGAGGGTCGCGGCGACGCCGGTGCCGTTGTCGTTGATGCCGGGACCGTCCGGGACGCTGTCCAGGTGGGCGCCGACCATCACGACGTCCTCGGCCGAACCGGTCTTCGTCTGGGCGATGACGTTACGAGCGGTGCTCGACTCGGTGGTGGTGTCGAGGGTGAGGGTGACGTCGCCCCCGGCCTGCTCGAGTGCGGCGCCGTCCGCCTTGCTCACTCCGCCGGTGGGCACCTTGCCCACGTCCGGGTCGCCGAGGGTTCCGCCGTTCATCGGTCCGTCCTCGTTGTTGACGACGATCACGCCTGCGGCGCCGCGCTCGGACGCGAACTGCTGCTTGGCCGCGAACGGGCACACCCCGCGGTTGACGAGGACGATCGCCCCGGTGACGTCGAGGCCGTCGTAATCGGTGACCTCGCATCCCGGACTCTCGTCCTTGGGGGCGGGTACCAGGCGGGCGGTGATCCCCTCCGGACCGGTCGACGGTGAATACGACAGCGCACGCACCTCCAAGTCACGGTCGCCGGACCTGAGTGCCTCCGTCCGGACGTCGAACTTGTGGAACTCGAATTCGGGCGTCTCGACGTCGAAGCCCTTGTCTTCCAGCACCTGTGCGACGTAGTCGACGCTGGCGTCGTAGCCGGAGGTTCCGGCCGCGCGGTTGCCGTTGTTGTTCTCGGCGATCGTCTGCAGTTGCTCCAGGTGCCCCACCACACCGCCCTCGGTGACCGAGGCCGCGAGAGCGCTCGCGTCGACCGGCGGCGAATCGGGTTCGCTCGTCGACGAGCACCCGGCCAAGATCATCGCACCGGCCACTCCGACTGTGAAGGCTCCCCGTAGTCGCATGTCGGGAGCCTAACGCAGAAGCACCGGTGGGCCGGCGCGAATGGATTTCGCACCGGCCCACAGGCTCCCGCCCCACCGTCACCCTCAGCCAGGTCTCCCGACGATCACCTGGCGGAGGAGCGGGGCGAAAGTACTGTATCGGGTGTCAGGCGTCGCGCTTGTTGACGACCACCAGGCCGGCCCCGAAGATCACGAAGACGAACACCGCGAAGTACACCAGGCTGCCCCACGGGCCCCAGTGGAATTCGACCCCCTGCGGCGCCCCCAGGAAGTTGTTGGCGTTGAGGAACGGCAGGAAGGGCATGATCTTCTCGCCGAACGAGCCGAACAGGTTGAACAGGCTCTCGATCAGCAGCGGCCACAGCAGCAGCAGTGCGATCGCGCCCGCCGACTGACGCAGCAGCGTGCCGACACCGACAGCGAGAACCACGCACAGGAACGCGTAGATCGGGACGCCGTAGATCGACCGCCACGCGTCGTCACCCGACAAGGTGAGCGCCGCTCCGGCCTCGTCACCCGCGGTCGCCTTCGCGATGGCGTACGCGCCGAAGGTGAGCACGAACGTCAGCACGGCGCCGAACGCGCCGATCAGGCCGGCCTTCGCGATGAGGACGGACGCGCGGTTCGGGATGGCCTGGAACGTGGTGCGGATGACGCCGAACCGGTATTCGCTGGTCACGGCGAGCGCCGCGAGGATCATCAGGACCAGCACGCCGAATCCGGAGACCCCGCCGACCGCGTCCGACATCTGCGGCAGGAACGGATCGAAATCCGGTTGCTTACCGTCGGCGATCTGGTTGTTGAAGGAGTTGATGCTCGCCTTGGCGCTCAGCCCGATGACCGCGGCGAGGCCGAGACCCAGCACGATGATGATGACCGTGCACCACCACGGCGACCTCGTCGACGTGATCTTGATCCGTTCGGCATTGAGAACAGCCATTACAGTGCACCCCTCATCACATCTTCGACGCCCTCTGCGTGGTACTGCACGTCGTCTCCGGTCAACTTCATGAAGGCGTCCTCCAGCGATCCACGCTGAGATGCCAACTCGTGCAGGACGATGCCCTGCGAACCGGCGATCCCGCCGACGACGTCCGTCGACGAATCCACCACGACGAGCGCCTGCTGCCCGTCGGATCCGTCCTCGCGCACGGTGAGCCCGTTGGACGTGAGCGCGCTGCGCAGCGCGTCCAGCTGTGGGCTCCGCACGCGCACCGTCGATTCCGAGGACTTGCTGACGAACTCGGACACGGTGGTGTCGGCGATCAGACGCCCCCGGCCGATGACCACCAGATGTTCGGCGGTGAGCGCCATCTCGGACAGCAGGTGGCTCGACACCAGCACGGTGCGTCCCTCCGCGGCGAGGCGCTGCATGAACTTCCGGATCCAGACGATGCCCTCCGGGTCGAGCCCGTTCACCGGCTCGTCGAACAGCAGCACCTTCGGGTCGCCGAGGAGCGTGGCGGCCAGGCCCAGTCGCTGGGACATGCCGAGCGAGAACCCGCCTGCCTTCTTCCCGGCCACCTCGGTGAGCCCGACGAGGTGCAGCACCTCGTCGACCCGGCTCTTGGGCAGCGAGTTGGACGCCGCCATCCACTGCAGGTGGGCGCGGGCCGAGCGGTTGGGGTGCACCCATTTCGCGTCGAGCAGTGCCCCCACCGTCCGCAGCGGCTGCACCAGCTCTCCGTACGGTTTGCCGTCGATCAACGCGGTGCCCGCCGTGGGGCGGTCCAGCCCGAGGATCATGCGCATGGTCGTCGATTTGCCTGCACCGTTCGGGCCGAGGAAGCCGGTGACCATACCCGGCTTGACGTTGAACGTCAGGTTGTCCACCGCCTTCGTCGCACCGAAGGTCTTTGAAAGTCCCCTCACTTCAATCATGGTGAGAAGGATGCCGGAACCTGCGGCCGGCGCGCATCGGCCGCAGGTCTACACCTGACTCGTCCCCTGGTACCGGTCGGACCCTGAGCGAGACCCCGACGCGACCCCGAGAACTACGACGACGCCTGCGCCCAGAACCGCTTGGGAATGCGGCCCGCGTGACGTGCCTCATAGCCCGCCACCACGGCCCCGCGCATCGCCGAAGCCATGAGTGCCGGGTCCTTCGCCCTGGTCACAGCCGTGGCCAGCAGCACGGCATCGCAGCCGAGTTCCATCGCGAGGGTCGCGTCGCTGGCGGTCCCGATGCCGGCGTCGAGGATGACGGGAACCCCGGCACCCTCCACGATCATCTGGATGTTGTGCGGGTTCGCGATACCGAGCCCGGTGCCGATCGGCGAACCCAGCGGCATCACGGCCACGCAGCCGACGTCCTCGAGCCTGCGGGCCAGCACCGGGTCGTCGGTGGTGTACGGCAGGACGATGAAACCGTCGTCGACCAGTTGCTCTGCAGCGCTGACCAACTCGATGGCGTCGGGCATCAGGGTGCGTTCGTCGGCGATGACCTCGAGCTTCACCCAATCGGTCTCGAGCGCCTCACGGGCGAGTTGCGCCGTCAGCACCGCCTCGGCCGCACCGCGACACCCGGCCGTGTTGGGCAGCGGCGCGATGTCGAGCCGGCGCAGCAGGTCCAGCACACCGGTGCCGCCTGCGGCGTCGACGCGGCGCATCGCGACCGTGGTCAGCTCGGTGCCGGACGCGACGAGCGCCTCTTCGAGCACCGTGAGGTTGGCGGCGCCGCCGGTGCCCATGATCAACCGTGAACCGAACGTGCGGCCCGCGATCGTGAGGCCCTTCTGCACGCCGGGCGTCGCGTCAGCCACCCTGCACCGCCGTGAGGATCTCGATCTCCCAGCCCCGGACCACGAGCTCGTCCCACCGGGCGCGCGGGAACACGGCGCCGTTCACTGCCACCGCGATGCCTTTGGTGGGCAGGTTCAGCACCTCCAGCAGCCCGGTGACGGTCAACGGTTCCGTGAACTCGTGGTCCTCGCCGTTGACGCTGATGCCGATCGGCACCACTAGTTGCTGCTCACTCATTTCTACCTCGCTACTTTCTCGAAACGTTCGGGGTCGGCGGCTTTCGCCTCGACCAGTGCCGAGCCCTCCAACAATGCCACCGTCGCGTCGGCGGTCACCGGGGTGAGCAGGATGCCGTTACGGCCGTGTCCCGTCGCCACCACGACCCGATCGGACACCCGGCCGATCAGCGGCAGGTTGTCCGGGGTCATCGGGCGCAGACCCGCCGAGGTCTCGCGCAGTTCGTACTCGCCGATGGCGGGCATCAGCGCCTCGGCGTCCGCGATCAGGTCCCGCACGCCGGCCACCGTGACCTGCGTGTCGTTGCCCGACTCGTACTGGGTGGCACCGACGACGATGCCGTCGGCCCGTGGCACCAGGTAGGCGGGCCTGCCGTGCACGCTGCCGCGGATGGTGCGGCCGGGCGCGGGGGTCACCCCGGGACGCGAGCGCAACCGCAGGATCTCGCCCTTCACGGGGCGAACCGGAAGCCCGGGCCACAGGGCCGGTGACGCGATGCCCGCGGTGACGACGATCTGGTCCGTGCTCAGCCGGTCGAGGCTGTGCACGGCCTCCCCGATCAGCTCCACTCCGGCGTCGACGGCGCACCGCTGCAACGCCTGCAACAGCAGCCTGTTGTCCACGGCCAGTTCGTCGACGGCCAAGAGTCCCAACCGGACTCCGCGACCCAGCATCGGCTCGAGGGCCCGAACTTCGGCGCGACCCAGGATCTGCAGTTCCCGCCCCTGCGCACCCACCCATTCGGCGATGGTCCGCAGGTCCTCCGCGTCGGCGCCGTCCAGCGCGACGGTGAGCGAACTCTCCGACGTGAACAGCTCGACGCCGGTCCCGGCCTCGAGTTCCTTCCCGAATTCGGGCCACCGGTCGAGCGACGCGCTCCCCAGTTCGAGGACGCTCTCCTCGCCGGGCCAGCCCTCGGACAACGGGGCGAGCATGCCGCCCGCCACCCAGGACGCTCCCGAACCGATCGACGGGTCGTACAGCCGTACCGACCACCCGTTGCGGGCTGCGCGCCACGCAATGGACAGGCCGATCACTCCGCCTCCGACGACGGATACCGATCTCGCCATTGAACTCCACCTCACTTCCTGCGCCGGCATGATCCGGGTCAGGTATGACGGTCGGGCTCGGCGTGAGCCCCTCTCAGCCCCACGTTCCCCGGGACTCCCGTGTTGCACTTTCACCGTAGAGGCTACCGTCATGCCGTGACCACCTCGCATCACAGCAACCTCACGGACCGTCGGCGCCGCCTCGGAACAGCACGTTTGTACCTGTGCACCGATGCTCGGCGCGAGAAGGGCGACCTGGCGCAGTTCGCCGAGGCCGCACTGTCCGGCGGCGTCGACATCATCCAGCTCCGCGACAAGGGCTCGGCCGGAGAGAAGAAGTTCGGCACGATGGACGCCCGGGACGAACTGGCGGCGCTGTCGGTGCTCGCGGCCGCGGCCAGGCGGCACGGAGCGCTGCTCGCGGTCAACGACCGCGCCGACATGGCGCTGGCGGCCGGGGCCGACGTGCTGCACCTCGGCCAGGGCGACCTGCCCGTCCCGTACGCACGGACCGTGGTGGGTTCCGACGTCCTGATCGGCCGCTCCACCCACAGTCGCGCGCAGGCCAGTCTCGCGGCGATCGAGGACGGCGTCGACTACTTCTGCACCGGTCCGGTGTGGGCCACCCCCACCAAGCCGGGGCGGACCGCGTCGGGCATCGATCTGGTGCGATCGACCGCCGACTCGGAGCCGAACCGCCCGTGGTTCGCGATCGGCGGCATCGACGAGTCCCGCGTTCCGGAGATCCTCGCCGCGGGGGCCTCCCGCATCGTCGTCGTGCGGGCCATCACCGAGGCCCGCGACCCGCAGGCCGCCGCGCGCTCGCTGTCCGCCCTGTTGCAGCAGAACGCGTAGTTACGGCTGGTCCAGCCAGTCCAGCACCGTAGCGGGCGGCAGGACCACGACTGTGGCCGGCAACTGTTCGATCAGGTCGGGGTCGGTGGTGACGAATGCCGTCACCGTTCCGAGCGTGGTGCCGTGGCCGGCCGGTTCGGCGAGGCTGCCGACCGCGTCCAGGGCTTCGAGCACCTCGACGCGCGGCAACCACCCGTAGGTGCCGTCGGGCAGGTGCACCGTGCGGGGCAGTGCCTTCGACAACTGCGCCAACGCGCCGCGTTCGCCCAGCACGTCGTGCCGGTCGAGCAGCAATCGCACCTCGGTGGTGCGCAGTTGCGGCCACCCCGCTTCGAATCCCGGGTGCAGCGGCAACCCGGCGACGTCGGTTTCCCGCACCCAGCGCAGTTCGGTGCTCTCGCCGTTCGCGACGGTGGGCAGTGGGCGCTCGGCGTCGGCGATCACCGTGGTGTAACTCCAGCCGCTCGCGGCCTTCATCGTGACGACCTCGGTGCGGACGCGGATGGCCGCGCTCTCGATGCCGGCTTCCTCGTGGGCCTCGCGCACCGCGGCGTGGGTGGTGGTCTCGTGGCTGTCCCGGGCACCGCCGGGCAACGCCCACGTACCGCCCTGGTGACTCCAGACCGCACGGTGCTGCAGCAGCACGGCCGGCGTCTCGTCGGGGAGCGGCGCACGCAGCAACAACCCGGCCGCACCGTGCTTGCCCCAATGACGACTGCCGTCCGGCCCGGTTGCCCAACCGTCACCGTCACCACGCATCGACTACCCCTGTCCGACCTGATGGGTCTCCCTGCAGTTCCCTCACACTAACGGTTTCTTCCGGAACTGCCCGTCGGCAGTCGTGAACCGACCGCTGCTTATATGCTCCCCACAAGGTGCGGCCATGACACGGGAGGGGTGCGAGGTGGTTCTGCGTGAGGCACCGTCGATCGAACCCCACGGCAGCCGCGCATTGTCTGCCGCCGCGGACGACGACGTCGACCCCGCGGTGGCGCGCCGCAAGGAACTGCGCGCGTTCCTGGCATCGACTCCCGCCAAACTCACCGCCCTCGGAGCCCTCCTGGTCCTGCTCACACTCGCGGCCGGGTTGGTGGCCGCCTCGACGGTGAACAGCAGGGAAGCCACTCTCGACAGCGTCCTCGCGGAGACGGAACCACTGTCGTTCTCGGCGCAGAACCTCTACAGCGCCCTGTCCGTGGCGGATGCCGCGGCCACGACGGCATTCATCTCCGGCGGTCTCGAACCTCCCGAACTCCGCGACATCTACGCGCAGGCGATCGGCACGGCCTCCGCCGACCTGGTGTACGCGTCGGGCGGTCTCGCGGCGAGCGACGTGGACAGCCGCCGACTGCTCGCCTCCATCTCCAGCGACCTCAGCGTCTACGCCGGTCTCGTCGAGACCGCGCGGGCCAACAATCGCACCGGCCATCCCGTCGGCGCGGCCTACCTCAGCGAGGCGTCCACGCTGATGCAGACGAGCATGCTGCCGATGGCGCAGCAGTTGCACGCCCAGCAGGAGGCTGACGTCGCGGACACGCAACGGGACTACTCCCGTCCGCCCTGGCTGGCGCTGATCCTGATCCTCGTCGCACTCGTCGCGCTGCTCGTCGCACAGATCGTCATCGCGAGACTCAGTCGGCGCACGTTCAATCTCGGGCTGATCGTGGCGTCGTCGTGCACGGCGATCCTCCTGGTGTGGATGCTGGTCGCCGGTCTGGTCTCCTCCGTCGACACCAAGCGGGCACTGACCGAGGGCGCCCGCCCGATGCACGAGTTGACCGCCGCCCGCATCCTGGCCCAGCAGGCGCGCACCGAGGAGACTCTCAAACTGGTCCGCCGCGACTCGAACGGTGACTACGACGCCGTCTTCGAGGACAAGTCCGGTCAGCTCGACACCCTGCTGTCGAGCTACCCCCACGACGGCGACCGCGCGGTCGGCCACGACGAGGTGGCGCGGGCGCAGGAGGCGTGGACGCGCTGGTCTTCGGCACACGACCGCATGAACGAGATCCTCGCCAGGGGCGACTTCGTCTCGGCGGCAATGGTCGCCATCGGACCGGGACCTTCGGATTCCGCGGCTCAGTTCACCGCCGTCGACGACGCGCTCACCGACGGAATCGGCACCGCCCGCGATCGGCTGCGGTCGAATGTCGAATCCGCGGCCCGGGTGCTGACCGCGCTCGGTTCCGGTGCCCTCGTCCTGACGCTGATCGCGTTCGGCGGAATTATCATCGGGTTGTGGCCTCGATTGAGGGAATATCAGTGAGGCGGCGCCGGATCGCGCTGGTGCTCGTGGCGGCCACCTTGCTGATCGGCGGGTGCGCCGAGTCGAGTCCCGAGCACGTCGGATCGCCGAGCGTGTCGTACACCGAGCCCCCGCTTCCCGCGGCTGCGACGCCGGCGCCCGAGACCAGCGCTGCGCCGCCGACTCCCGAGAAGGACTGCGGCGATCCCACCGCGAGCCTGCGCCCGTTCCCCGACACCGACGCCGCACCGCCGATGCCGACGGTCGACGCCATCCGTGCGCGGGGGCGCCTCGTCGTCGGCCTCGACACGGGCAGCAATCTGATGAGTTTCCGCGATCCGGCGACCGGTGCCATCCAGGGCTTCGACGTCGACGTGGCCCGGGAGATCGCGCGGGATCTGTTCGGCGATCCGGACCGGCTCGAGTACCGCATCCTCACGTCGGCGAATCGTGAGAAGGCACTTCAGGAGTCGATGGTCGACATCGTGGCCAAGACGATGACCATCACCTGCGACCGGAAGGAGCGGGTGGCGTTCTCCTCCGAGTACTTCGAGGCGCAGCAGCGGGTTCTCGTCGTGAAGGGCTCCCCGATCCGCAGCGCCGCCGACCTGGACGGGAAGCGGGTCTGCGTCGTCCGCGGCACGACGTCGCTGACACGGCTGCAGCAGGTGGCGCCCACCGCGGACATCCTGACGGTGCCCATGTGGTCGGATTGCCTGGTGGTCCTGCAACAACGGCAGGTCGATGCGGTGAGCACCGACGACACGATCCTCGCCGGCCTGGCGTCCCAGGACCCGTATCTCGAGATCGTCGGAGACAGCATGGGCGCCGAGCCGTACGGCGTCGGCATCACCAAGGCGAACGAGGACCTGGTGCGGTTCGTCAACGGCACGCTCGAACGGATCCGCCGCGACGGTACCTGGACCGGGATGTACGACCAGTGGCTGTCGATGCTGGGGCCGTCCCCCGCCCCGCCGTCCGCCGTGTATCAGGACTGAGGGGACACATGCCGCAACATTCGAAGAACCCGGAGTCCACCGACCCGGACATCGCCACCCAGGCCGCCGTCCGGGAGCCGGAAGAGGACGCCACGCAGGCCGCGGTCCGGGAAGAACCGGACGAGGGTCCGGCCACCCAGGCGACGCCGACGTCCCGGCCGTCCGGCGCGTCCGGCACCGGCCGCTCGACGCGCTCACCGCGCACCCGGTCCGGGCGGCGCCTGCGACTCGGTGGCGGTCTCGTCGAGGTTCCCGTCGTGAAGACGCTCGACCCGGCGTCCGCCGTGATGACCGACCCGAAAGTCCCCGAGAGCAAGCGCTTCTGCTGGAAATGCAACAAACCGGTCGGCCGCACCAGTGCCACGTCGGAGGGCTCCGAGTACGGTCTGTGCCCCTCGTGCGGAGCCACCTACGACTTCCGGCCGCTTCTCGGCCCGAACGAGCTGATCGGCGGCCAGTACGAGGTGCAGGGCTGCATCGCGCACGGCGGCCTCGGCTGGATCTACCTGGCCATCGATCGCAACGTCAGCGACCGGTGGGTGGTTCTCAAGGGCCTGTTGCACTTCGGCGACGCCGAGGCTCAGGCCGTGGCGGTCGCCGAACGGCAGTTCCTTGCCGAGGTGGCCCACCCGAGCATCGTGAAGATCTTCAACTTCGTGGAGCATCCCCGGTCGGACGGGACCCCGATGGGGTACATCGTCATGGAGTACGTGGGCGGTCACTCGCTGCGGGACGTCCTGTCGACGCACGAGAAGCCCGAGCGGATGCCGGTCGAGCAGGCCATCGCCTACGTGCTCGAAATCCTTCCCGCACTGGCGTATCTGCATTCCACCGGCCTGGTGTACAACGACCTCAAACCGGACAACGTGATGGTCACCGAGGACGCCCTCAAATTGATCGACCTCGGGGCCGTCGCGGGCATCGAGGACTACGGCTACCTGTACGGCACACCCGGGTTTCAGGCGCCGGAGATCGTCAAGACGGGCCCGACCGTGGCGTCCGACATCTACACGGTGGGGCGCACACTCGCCGTCCTGACGCTCGACATGCCGTCCGACAAGGGCCGGTACCTCGACGGGATCCCGTCCCCCGAGCAGGCGCCGCTCCTCGCGGAACACGAGTTCTTCCACCGACTCCTGTTGCGCGCAACCGACCCCGATCCGAATCGGCGTTTCGCGTCCGCCGAGGAGATGGCGGGGCAGCTCACGGCAGTACTGCGGGAGGTGCTCGCGCAGCAGACCGGCGAGGAGCATCCCGGACTGTCCACCGTGTTCAGCAAGCAGAGAACGACGTTCGGCACGAACGAGGCCGTCGAGCAGACCGACGTGTACGTCGACGGCGTCGAACGGGACGAGAATCTCGATCCGCAGTCCGTGGCGCAGGCGTTGGCGGTGCCCCTGATCGACCCGACCGATCCCAACGCCCCACTCCTGGCCGCCGCGGTGCACAGCGAACCGCAGCAGACACTGGAGTCCATTCGGCACGCGCGCGAGAACGGTATCGAACGAGTCGTCGGTGAGCTGGACGTGTCGTTCTCCCGGGAACTCACGCTCGCCGAGATCAAGGCGCACCTCGATCTCGGTGACGCCGCCACCGCCACCGAACTCCTCCGCGACGTGGCGGGAGACATGGGCGGGAACTGGCGCGTCGACTGGTACGCCGGACTCGCGACGCTCATCGACGGCGACTACGAGACGGCGTTCTCCCGTTTCGAATCCGTGCTGAAGGCGATGCCCGGGGAGACGGCTCCCAAGCTTGCGCTGGCCGCCACCGCCGAACTGATTCTGCAGCACTGGGAGAGTTCCGATCCCCATCAGTGGCGGACGTTCGCCGAGAAGTACTACCGGACGGTGTGGCGGACCGACCACAGCATGGTGAGTGCGGCATTCGGGCTGGCGCGGCAACTCACCCAACGCGGCGACCTGCCCGGTGCCATCGCCGCCCTCGATCAGGTTCCCGCGACCTCCCGGCACTTCACCATGGCCCGGATGACGAGTGTGTTGATGCTGTTGTCCGGCAAGCCGATCGAGGAGATCAACGAAGCAGCCCTCCGGGAGGCTGCACTCCGTGTCGCCGCGCTCGCACCCGAGGAGAGCCGGGCACTGCAGATGCGCACGCTCGTACTGGGCACCGCACTGGACTGGATGCGTGCCGGTCACACGTCGGCGACCGAACGCGAACAGATACTCGGTGTGCCGTTCACCGAACGGGGCCTCCGCAAGGGCGCCGAGGCCGGCCTGCGGGCGCTGGCCCGCAACGCCCCCGAGCGCACTCACCGGTACACGCTGGTGGATCTGGCCAACGCCATCCGGCCCAAGAGCCTGCTGTAACGCTCAGGCCCCGATCAGGTCCGCCGCGGCACGGGCGATCGCGAACTCCTCGTTGGTGGGCACGACCAGCACCTGCACGTCGGACTCGTCCGCCGAGATACGGCGTGCGTCCCGGGAATCCGTGCGATTGCGGTCGTCGTCGACGACGATGCCGAGCCGCCCCAGCCCGGCCAGGCTGTCGCGGCGGACGTCGACATTGTTCTCGCCGACTCCCCCGGTGAACGTGATGACGTCGACACCGCCCAGTTCCACCAGGTAGGCGCCGATGTACTTGCGGAGTCGGTGCACGTACACGTCGTACGCCAACGCCGCAGCGTCGTCGCCCTCACCGACGAGCGTCAGGAGCGCCCGGAAGTCGTTGACCCCGGACAGGCCCTTGAGTCCGGAGTGCCGGTTCAGGAGGTCGTCGATCTGATCGACACCCATCCCGCTGCGGTGCAGGTGCAGGATGACACCGGGATCGACGTCCCCGGACCGGGTGCCCATGACGAGCCCCTCGAGCGGGGTCAGCCCCATGCTCGTGTCGACGGCCCGCCCCCCGCGGATCGCGGACGCCGAGGCGCCGTTCCCCAGGTGCAACACGATCTGGTTCAGCTCGGACAGGTCCCTGCCGAGGAACTCGGCCGCGCGCGCCGACACGTACTGGTGCGACGTGCCGTGGAAGCCGTACCGCCGGATGGAGTGCTCCTTCGCGACCTGCAGGTCGATCGCATACGTCGACGCCTCCGCGGGCAGGGTGTGGAAGAACGCGGTGTCGAACACCGCGACGTGCGGGATGTCCGGCAGCTCCTCCCGCGCCACCTCGATCCCGATCACATTCGCCGGATTGTGCAGCGGTGCAAGGTTCGAGAGATCCGAAATGGACTGCACCACCGCGTCGTCGATGATCGTGGGTTCGAAGAACACGTCGCCGCCGTGGACGATGCGATGACCGACCGCGACGATCCCGGCCTCCCTCAGCGGTCGGCCCACCTCGGCGACGATGTCCGACACCATCTTCAGCCCGACCCGGTGGTCGGCGATGTGAACGTGGCGCTCCGCCAATCCGGTGCGGTGGTGGTAGACGATGCGCCCCTCGGGTTCCCCGATCCTCTCGATGAGCCCGGACGCCGAGGCCTTACCGGTGTCCGGGTGGATCAGCTGGAACTTGATCGACGACGAACCGGAATTGACTACCAGTACGGACCCCTCGGTCACTGCTCTGCTCCCTGCGCCTGGATCGCGGTGATGGCCACGGTGTTCACGATGTCCTCGACCAGCGCCCCTCGCGACAGGTCGTTGACGGGTTTGTCGAGGCCCTGCAACACCGGTCCGACGGCGATCGCGCCGGCGCTGCGCTGCACGGCCTTGTACGTGTTGTTCCCGGTGTTGAGGTCGGGGAAGATGAAGACCGTCGCCTTCCCGGCCACCGCCGAATCGGGCATCTTCTTGTCGGCCACGCTCTGCTCGATGGCGGCGTCGTACTGAATGGGGCCCTCCACCAGGAGGTCCGGGCGACGCTCGCGGACGAGTTTCGTCGCGGAGCGCACCTTGTCGACGTCCGCGCCGCTGCCGGAGTCGCCGGTCGAGTACGACAGCATCGCGATGCGCGGATCGATGCCGAACTGAGCCGCCGTCTGCGCCGAGGAGATCGCGATGTCGGCCAACTGTTCGGCGGTGGGGTCGGGTACCACCGCGCAGTCCCCGTACGCGAGCACCCGATCGGACAGGCACATCAGGAAGACACTCGACACCGTGGACACCCCCGGTTGCGTCTTGATGATCTCGAACGACGGCCGGATGGTGTGCGCCGTGGTGTGCGCGGCACCGGAAACCATGCCGTCCGCGATTCCCAAGTGCACCATCATGGTTCCGAAGTACGAGATGTCGCCCATCACCTCGCGGGCCCGCTCCACGGTCATGCCCTTGTGGGCGCGGAGCCGCGCGTACTCCTCGGCGAACGGCCCGGCGTGGTCGGACGTCCGGGGGTCGAGAACCTGTGCGTCACCGAGGTCGACGCCGAGTTCCGCCGCGCGGCGCCGCACCTGCACCTCGTCGCCGAGAATCGTCAGCGCCGCCACCTGCCGCTGCAACAGTCTCCCCGCCGCGCGGAGGATGCGGTCGTCGTCGCCTTCCGGGAGCACGATGTGCTTGCGGTCGCGGCGGGCACGGTCGATCAGCTGGTATTCGAACATCTGCGGAGTCACCACCGAGGGGATCGGTAACTTCAACCGCTCCAGCAGTGTGGGTGCGTCCACCCGCAGTTCCATGACGCTCAGCGCGGTGTCGATCTTGCGCTGCGAACCGACCGCCACCCGGCCACGGGTCTGCGCGGCCGCACTGGCCGTGTCGAACGTGCCCAGTCCGGTGGTGAGGATCGGCAACCGCGGCTTCAGGCCGGCCATCAGCTTCGCGATCGCCGGGTGCGGCATCAGGCCACCGTTCATGATGATGCCCGCCAGCGACGGGAAACCTTCGGCCTCATGCGCATTCACCATCGCCAGTAGCACGTCGGAACGGTCGGCCGGGGCGATCACCACCGTGCCCTCGGTCAACCGTTCGAGAATGTGCTCCGCCGTCATTCCGCCCACCATCACCCTCAGCGCCTCGCGGTGGAGAAGCTCGGGGTCGCCGCTGAACAGGCTGCCGTCGATCGACTCGAGGAGTTCGGCCATGGTCGGTGCGACCAGCAGCGGGATCTCGGGCAGGCTCCACGCGGGCACACCGGTGGACGCCAACGCGGCGGTGACCGCATCGAGCTGATCCGGGTCGCAGCGGTTCGCGACCACGGCGAGCGGATGGGCGTGGTGAGAAGTCAGTTCACCGATCGCGAGATGGGCGAGTTGCGCGACCTCCTCGGGGGTGCGCCGCGCTCCCTTCACGGCGAGCAGCACGGGTGCGCCCAGGTTGGCGGCGATCCTCGCGTTGTAGCCGAGTTCGCTCGGGCTCGCCACGTCGGTGTAATCGCTGCCGATCACCACGACGGCGTCGCACTGCGCGGCCACCTGGTGATACCGGGAAACGATCTCGCTGAGCGCTCCGTCGGGATCGGCGTGGACCTGCTCGTACGTGACCCCCAGGGACTCCTCGTAGCCGACGTCGGCCGTCGTGTGTTCGAGGAGCAGCTCGAGGATGTAGTCGGGTTCCCGTGTCGATCGGGCAATGGGACGGAAGACGCCCACTCTCGCTGCCGACGCACACAGCATCTGCAGGACACCCAGCGCGATGGTGGACTTGCCGGTGTCTCCCTCCGGTGAGGCGATGTAGACGCTCGACGGCTGGGGACGTGCGGGCGGATTCACGGGTGAGGGTGTCGCTGGCGCAGCCATGGCCATAGCGTATCCGGCCGCCGCCGCGCGGCGATTGACACCGCACCCGCCCGGCGGTCAGATGACCTATGGCCGAATCACCCTTCCCCGACGTCCGGTGGGGCAGCGAGAACAGCTTCCTCCGCGAACCCGCCGCGAAATTTGCCGCCACCCGACCCGGATCGTGGGTGATCCGGAATCTCGCCGGAGTCGACCGCCGGCTCCTCCAGAAGAGCAGAGGACGCTTCACGATCCTCGGTCCGATCGCCGCACCGGTGGTCCTGCTGACGACGACGGGTCGTAAGTCGGGCGCACCGCGGACGAGCCCGCTCCTGTACTACCGCGAGGGACAGCAGATCTTCGTCGTGGGCAGCAACTTCGGGCAGGATCACCACCCGGCGTGGTCGGGGAACCTTCTCGCCCAGCCGAACGCGAAGGTCACGATCGGAGGGAAGGACATCCCCGTCACCGCGACCCTCCTCGCCGAACCGGAGCGGACACGGATCTACCGCGAATTCGACGAGATGGTGCGCGTCTACGGCGTCTACGAGCACCGAACGAACCGCACGATGCGGGTGTTCGCTCTCACCGCCTCGTGAGCCGAGCGCCGTGCCGGGGCCGGGAGCGGTGGGGCCGCCGACCGGTAGTGGTGCCCGGTCGGGGTGCCGAGGTCGATGAGGTGGGTGCGGCCGGGGTTGCGTACGGGGCGGGCGGACCGTCCGTCGCCTTCCTTCGCGTGGTTGCATGCCTCGCAGAGGCCGGACCCGTTGTCCGCCGTCGTGGCACCGGATTCTCGGTGTGAGCGGATGTGGTCGTGATGCCGGATCGGCGCATCGCACCACGGCGTGCGGCAGGTGCGGTCCCGGAGGTCGATCAGCTTTCGCAGGCTCTTCGGGAACGTGCGCGACTGCGACTCCATCGCCGTCAACGCCCCCGACTGTGGGCACGCGTACACCCGCTGAAGCGTCGTCTCGGTGTCACTGTCGACGGCGGCGGCCACCAGCTGCCGGGCAATTCCCGCGGGTGCGGCCGCCGCTGTTGCCGGTGGCGATCAGACTGTCGGCATCCCGACCCAGCGTGGCCTGCACACACACCGCCTGCTCCACCGGCATCAACGCACTCAGGTAGGCCATCGAGTCCGGCGCCGTCCGCGTCGTGACCCGACGCTCCGACACCGCCTTGCGGTGCCGGGCCACGACCGCTGCGGCATCGAGTTCGACCGCCAACGCTTTCGCGCGTGCGATCAGACCGCGGTCGCCGACCCCGTCGAGAGTGGCCGGGTCCGAACACAACCGGCGGTCCACGATCGCCCGATCCGCAGCCGACAGGCAGGCCGTTTCGCGCACCAACAACGTCGCTCGCCGGCCGGTCCGCAACATCGCCAGGGTGTGCGGCATCTCGTGCACCAACGCCTGCGCGAAACCCAGATGCCGACCACCACGGTTCGGGGACTCCCTGCGCGCCAACGCAATCTGCGAGGCAATGCCGCGGTCCCACTCCACCCGCGGCAACCCCCGAGCCCTGCGATCCGCACGGATACACGTGGCGACACCATCGGCGATCACCGCCTGCACCGCACACCCGACCGACTTCAACACCTCGAGCGCATCGAGCCACTCGATCCCCAACCCCGCATCACCGTCAGCGGAAACCCTCCGCAACCGCGCCGTGAACGCACGCAGCTCATCCAGATCCGGCGCCATCGATTCCCCCACAACCAACCTCCCCCAAGGTCGTTCGAATGCATGTTCGACTCTAGCAACAGTTCGTGAACAATGGCAATAGCCGCACGCCGATAAAAGTGCGTGCAGCACAGGACCGTACGGCGCTATACAAGAGATCGCGCACGCCTGCGCCGAGGAATGGAGAAGTAGTTGCCCACGAATGCCGCACCGGATCCGATGACCCTGCACCCTGTTTCGGGTCAGCCTCGGGTGGTCCTGCTCAAACCTCTGATCGAGAACCCGCTGATCATGGTCGGGGAGTACAGCTACTACGACGACCCCGAGTTCGCGGACGAGTTCGAAACGCGCAATGTCCTGCACCATTACGGGCCGGACCGGCTGATCATCGGCAAGTTCTGCGCATTCGCGACCGGGACGACGTTCATCATGAACGGCGCGAATCATCGAATGAGCGGAGTCTCGACCTTCCCGTTTCCGATCATCGGAGGGTCGTGGGCCGAGCATTCCGATCTACTCGCCGACCTACCGTCGCGCGGCGACACCGTCGTCGGCAACGACGTGTGGATCGGAGGCAACGCGACGATCATGCCCGGCGTCCGCATCGGGCACGGTGCGATCGTGTCGACCGGTTCGGTAGTGACGCGGGACGTGCCGGACTATGCGGTCGTGGGCGGGAATCCGGCCGTCCACATCAAGGACCGCTATTCGAAAACCGAGATCGCCGCGCTGGTGCGGATCGCGTGGTGGGACTGGCCGATTTCCATCGTTACCGAACATGTGCGGACCATCGCCGCAGGCACCGTCGAGCAACTTCAGGATGTCGCCGACGGACTCGGCTGAATCAGCCGCGCGCCGCCTGCGGTGCTTCGAGGTCGAGTTCGCCGTCGTCGGCGAATACGAGGCGTCCGTCGTCGAGAGCGACGGCCCAGCGGTGCACGGGCGCCCAATCACGTCCGAGGAGTCCCTCCGACTGGGACAGGTCCGCGAAATCCTCGATCACGACACCGGGCGCGGGAGCATCGGAGTCGCGGCGGACCCGGACGCGAGCGCCGACGACGACGTCGGGGCCGTGGGGCTGGGCGGCACTCTTCTGATCAGACATGGGTTCATTCCGCTTTCTGCAGGGTGATGCCGGGGCAAGGGATCATCCGGGCCCGCTGCCGAGAACTCACTACAGACGATCCGCAAATTTTGAGCAAGCCTTGCGTTGGAGTTGTGGGGATCATCACCGAGGCCTTGACGTACGCAGAACGACCCGACTTTTGTCCACTGTTTGTACACCAGAGGCATTGACGTCAAGAGACTTCTTCGACATGATTAGGTGTAACTGCCGGTCACACTGACATGGAGGAATTTCATGGCACGCTCGACGCTCGATATCCGCAATCCGAAGATCACGGATCGCCAGGACACCGGCGCCCGGCTCCTCCAGTCCTCCGCCCGCATGTCGTACGACCCGACGGTCGAGGTGGACTGGGACGCGCCCGTCCCCGACGACCTGTACGGCCTCACCCCCGAGTGGTCCTCGCTGTACGGCACGCCGATGTGGGACGAGATGACGTTCGAGCAGCAGATCACGCTGACGAAGCATGAGGTGTCCTCGATCATGGGCACCGGAATCTGGTTCGAGATGATCCTCCAGCAGATGCTCATCCGGGACATGTACGCCAAGGACGCGTCGCAGGCCCACTTCCAGTTCGCGCTGACCGAGGTAGCCGACGAGTGCAGGCACTCGGTGATGTTCGCTCGCACCGCCGAGAAGTTCGGTTGCCCCTCCTACGTTCCACGCAAGTCGGTGGTCACGCTGGGTCGCGGGTTCAAGGCACTCGCTTCGGGGGAGGTCGCGTACGCCGGCATTCTCGTCGCCGAGGAGATCCTCGACGTCATGCAGCGCGACTGGATGAAGGACACACGCGTCCAGCCGATCGTCCGCGTCACCAGCAAGATTCACGTGGTCGAAGAAGCCCGGCACATGCGCTTCGCCCGGGAGGAGACCCTGCGACGGGTCCAGGGCATGAGCAAGGCGCACCGTGCTGCGAGCCGCGCCTGCATCGCGATCGCGTCCAATCTGATCGTCTCCAGCATGATCAATCCCGCCGTCTACGCGGCAGCCGGACTGGACACCGAACGCGCGCTGCGCGAGGCGAAGAACAACCGATTCCGGGCCGAGAAGATTCGCGAGAGTTCGCAGCCGCTCATGCGGTTCCTGGACGACGCCGATCTGCTGGGCGGTCCTTCCCGGCACCTCTACAAGCGCGTGAACATGCTCTGAGGCGCTCCGCGCCCGTGCGCCTTTCTGGTAGCACCCACTACCAAAAAGGCGCACGGGCGGCGAAGCCGCCTACCCCCGCAACCGTGGCGCCAGATCCCGCTCGAAGAGTTCCAGGAACCGCTTCTGGTCGTGGCCGGGAGCGTGGAACACCAGGTGGTTCAATCCCGCATCGAGATACGGGCGGATCTGCGCCACCGCCTCATCCGGATCCGACGCCACGATCCACCGCTTCGCCACCTGCTCGATCGGCAACGCATCCGCCGCCTTCTCCATCTCGATCGGATCATCGATCGAATGCTTCTGCTCCGGCGTCAACGACAACGGCGCCCAGAACCGCGTGTTCTCCAGCGCCAACTCCGGATCCGTGTCGTACGAAATCTTGATCTCGATCATCTTGTCGATCTCCGCCACATCACGGTCCGCCTTCTCCGCCCCCTCCGCGACCGCAGGCATCAACTTCTCCGTGTACAACTCCATGCCCTTACCGGACGTGCAGATGAACCCGTCGCCGCTCCGACCGGCGTATCGGGCCACCACCGGACCACCGGCCGCGATGTACACCGGAATCCCACCCTCGGGCACGTCGTAGATCGACGCCCCCTTCGTGGTGTAGTACTCACCCTCGAAGTCGACCCGGTCGCCGAGCCACAGCTCACGCATCAACCGGACCGCCTCCCGCAGCCGCGCGAACCGCTCCTTGAACTCCGGCCACTCCCCCGCAAAGCCCGTCGCGATCTCGTTGAGCGCCTCACCGGTACCCACGCCGAGCATGATCCGCCCCGGGTACAGACACCCCATCGTCGCGAACGCCTGCGCCACCACCGCCGGGTTGTACCGGAACGTCGGCGTCATCACCGACGTCCCCAGCTGCAGCCGCTCCGTGCGCTCCCCGACCGCCGTCATCCACGCCAACGAGAACGGCGCGTGACCGCCCTCGTGCCGCCACGGCTGGAAATGATCCGACACCGTCGCCGAATCCATACCGTGCGCCTCCGCCAGAACACCCAGCTCCACCAACTCCCGCGGACCGAACTGCTCCGCGGACGCCTTGTAACCGAGCTTGAGTTCGTGGGCCACCGTGTACTCCTTCGTCTTCACGTCCGGTTCGCGAGATGCAAACCTCTTCTGCAGGTTAGAGCGCGGCCACCAGGCTGGCGAGCGCCGCTCCCAGTGCCACCACCGTCAGTGTCACCGCGAACAGCCACAACTCGTGGGGCGGCGGCATCGGTGCGCCGTCGCGCAGGGCCTTCTCGACCTGCGACCACCGCCGCATGCCGACGAGGGCGGCTGCCGCGGCGAGGCCGATCAGGATCAGGCCGAGGGTCGTCCGCACCCACCCGGTGCTGAATTCGGGGACCAGGTGGATCATCGCGATGCCACCGGCCAGGAGTGCGAGCGAACTCCGCATCCAGGCGAGGAATGTCCGCTCGCTTGCGAGGGTGAAACGTTCGTCGGGCCGGTCGTTGTCGGTCACCGAATCATCTTTACACCGGTTCACGGGAACCGCACCAAGCAGGTCCCCCGCAGTTCTAGATTGGAAGGGCAGGCCACAGCCAGGGGGCGTCCATGCGACCGTTCGAAGCTCTGCGATCCGCGTTCTCTCTGCGTGTGCTGGCGGTGATGTTGCTGGTCGTTTCCGGGTGGGCGGCGCTCGGCCCGCCGTCGGTTTCGGCGGAGCCCCGCATCACCAGGGTGGACGTGTATTCGGAGTCGATGGGCCGGTGGGTGGCCAACGACGTCATCTCTCCCGCGTCGGGCGCTCCGGCGCCGACCTTCTACCTGCTCACCGGTATCGGTGGCGGGTCGGACGGGATCTCCTGGTTCAACAACACCGGTGTGCGGGACTTCTTCGCCGACAAGCACGTCAACGTGGTAATGCCGATCGGCGGCCAGTACAGCATGTACACCGACTGGGATGCCGATGACCCGGTCCTCGGCCGGAACAAGTGGCAGACGTACCTGACGAGTGAACTCCCCGCAGCCATCGACAGCCGGTTCGCGACCACCGGGGCGAACGCCATCGGCGGGGTATCGATGGCGGGCGGCGCGGTACTCGACCTCGCCGTTCAGGCTCCGGGTTTCTATCGGGCCGTCGGCTCGTACAGCGGGTGTGCCGCGACGAGCGGACTGCTGGGTCAGGCGATGGTGCGGTCGATGGTGGAACTGCGGGGCGGCGGCAATGCGGCCAACATGTGGGGCTCCGCCATGGATCCGCGGTGGCGGGTACACGACCCGATGCTGAATGCCGAACGACTGCGCGGCACAGAATTGTTCGTCTCGAGCGGCAACGGGCTTCCCGGCAGCATCGACAACCACGACCCCGTGCTGGTGGTGCCCCAGACGATCGGCGGCAGCGTCGTCGAGATGGTGACCAACGTGTGTGCGGCCGCGTTCCAGTCGCGGCTGCACTCGCTGGGGATTCCCGCCACGTTCGCCTACGTCTCGCAGGGCACGCATTCGTGGGGGCTGTTCGAGACCGAGTTACGGGAGTCCTGGCCCGTCATCGGCAGTGCGATCGGGGCGTGACCCCAGGGAGTGTTCCAGGATCGGCCCGATGACCGCGAGGGCTTCCGGCGTGGTCATCCGCAGGTGGTCGCATTCCACCTTGTGCTCGACGATCACGCCGGTGATCGCGGGCTGCCAGACGCTCGGCGACGGCCGTTCGCCTTCCTCCCCGTCGGCGGACTGCGCGGCGCTGAAGAACACCAGGTCGCCGTCGAACACCCGCGGCCGGTATCCGGTGGAGATCTGCTTCGAGTTCTCCAGGCCGGTGCTGATGCGACCGAGGAGGGTCGACGCGAACGCGGGGTCGCGGCCGAAGGATCGTCCGAGCATCTCGACCAGCTGCTCGCGGTACGACGTGCCGCCCTCGCCCTCGCCCTCGAACTCGACACCCAGCCCGTGCAGCCACTCCTCGGCGTTCACCTCCAGGTCACCGAAGTTTTCGCCCTCCGCGACGTAGCTGTCCATCATCGCGAGCGTGCCGACCTCGGCGCCGGACTCACGGAGTTCGACGGCGACGGCCTGGGCGATGACACCGCCGAGGGACCAGCCCAGTAGGTGGTAGGGGCCGTGAGGCTGCACCGCGCGCATCTCGACGACGTACCGGTGGGCGAGCTGCGCCATCGACTCGAACGTCGTTCCGCCGCTGAGGATCGGCAGCTGCAGCCCGTACACCGGACGGTCGGGTGAGACGTACTTCATCAGTCCGGCGTATCCCAGCGCGAGTCCGCCCGCCGGGTGCACGCAGAACAGCGCGGGTTGCGCACCGGACGCCCGGAACGGGACGACGACGTTCAGCACGTCGTCGGCGGGCATGCTTCCGAGCGCCGACGGGTCGACGATGCGGCGAGCCAGGCCCTCCGGCGTGGGGTTGCGGAAAATCCACTGCAGGACGACGTCGGTGCCGAGACGGTCGCGGAGCGCGGACGCCACCCGGGTCGCGACGAGCGAGTTCCCGCCCAGTTCGAAGAAGTCGTCGTCGGCCCCGACGCGGTCGATGCCGAGGACGTCGGCGAAGACCTCCGCCACCGCCTCCTCGACCGGGGTGGCGGGTGCCCGGAACTCTCTGGGCGCGAGCACCGGTGCGGGTAGCGCTCGCCGGTCCAGCTTGCCGGTGCGGCCGACGGGCAGCCGGTCGAGCACCACCAGCTGGGTGGGCACCATGTACGGGGCGAGATGGGATCCGGCGTATCGGAGCACCTCGGCGGTGTCGATGCTCGCACCGGCTTCGGCGGTCACGTATCCCACCAGCCGGTCGCCGGTGCCGCTGTGCACGGTGACCGCCGCGCGGCCGACGCCGTCGCAGCGGGCCAGCACCGATTCGATCTCGCCGAGTTCCACCCGCTGGCCCCGGATCTTCACCTGGAAGTCGTTGCGTCCCACATACTCCAGCCTGCCGACCTCGCTCCACCGCACGAGGTCGCCGGTCCGGTACATGCGGGAGCCGGGTTCGCCGAACGGGTTCGCCACGAAGGACGCGGCCGTCAGCGCCGACCGCCGGTGGTAGCCGCGCGCGAGCCCCGGCCCCGCGACGCACAGTTCCCCGATCACGCCCACCGGAACGGGCTGCAACCACGTGTTCACCACGATCACCTCGACGCCCCGCCCGGGGCCTCCGACGTTCACCGGTTCGTCGGGGGACAGCACCTCGCTGATCGTCGTCTGGACCGTGGCCTCGGCCGGGCCGTACCCGTTGAAGACGAAGCGCCCCGGGGTCCAGCGGTCCGCCAACTCGGGGGGGAACCGTTCGCCCCCCATCGCGAGTATCCGCAGGGAGGGGAGGTCCTCGGGGCGGAGGGTGTCCAGGATCGTGGGTGTGAAGAAGGCGTGCGTGACGTGCTCGGCCTCGAGCAGTTCGGCCAGTTCCCTTCCCCCGAAGATTCTCGGCGGCACGATCACCAGAGTCGCGCCGACGGCGAACGCCATCAGCAGTTCGAACACGGACGCGTCGAAATTCGGCGACGCCAAGTGCGACACCCGGGCACCGTGCATCGACGCGAACCGTTCCCGTTCCTCCACAGCGAGATTCGCGAGACCGCCGTGCGTGATCACGACGCCCTTCGGTGTTCCCGTCGATCCCGATGTGTAGAGCAGGAACGCGGCGTGCTCGACTCTCAGCGGACGCAGACGGTCGGCGTCGGTCACCGGGTCGCTCGAGTACCCGTTCGCCACCTCGGGATCGTCGAGCAGCAGCCACGGCATCACGCCGGGCAACCGGTCACGGTGCGCCGTCACCGTCAGCCCGAGCACCGCACCCGAATCCTCGAGCATGCCGCCGGTGCGCGCCGGCGGCAGGGTGGGATCGACCGGCACGTAGGCCGCCCCCGATTTCGCGACCGCCCACACCGACAGCACCCATTCGATCGATCGCGGCACGCCGATCGCGACGAAGGAGTCCGGGCCGGCACCGCGACGGATCAGCGCCCTGGCCAGCCGGTTCGACCGCTCGTCGAGTTCCCGGTACGACACGGTGACGCCGTCGCACGACACCGCGGTGGCCCCCGGGGCGAGCGTGGCGCCCGCGGTGAGGACGTCCGGGAGGGTGCGTTCCGCGACCGCGGGGAAGCCTCGCATGGGCACGAGTTCGTCCCGTTCGAGGGCGTCGAGGATCTCGAGGTCGCCGACCCTGATCGACGAATCGGACACGGCCGCATCGAGGATCCGGACGAACCGGTCGGCCAGGCCGGCGACGGTTTCGGCGTCGAAAAGGTCGGTGGCGTAGGTGAAACCGGCGGTGATGCCTGCCGGCGTTCCGTCGTCCGTGTACTCCTCGGACAACGTCAGTTGCAGGTCGAACCTGGCGATCGTGGCACCGAGGTCGATGCCCTCGACCTCGACGCCGGGCAGCGAAAGGTCGGGGCGCTCGACGTTCTGGAACTCGAGCAGCACCTGGAACAGCGGGGAATGTGCCGTCGAGCGGGGCGGATCGAGCGCTTCGACGACCTTCTCGAACGGCACCTCGGCGTGGGCGTACGCACCGAGATCGACGTCGCGCACCTGTTCGAGCAGTTCGGAGAACCGGCTCGCGTCGGAGACGACGGTCCGCAGCACCACGGTGTTGACGAACATCCCGACGACGTCGTCGAGTGCGGCCGCGCCGCGCCCGGCCACCGGGGTGCCGACGGCGATGTCCTCGGTACCGGACATCCTCGCGAGGAAGGCGGCCAGGGCGGCGTGCGCGACCATGAACACGGTCGACTGGTGCGCCGACGCCGTCGCCAGCAGCCGGCGGTGCAGGCCGGCCTCGATCTCGAATCCGACCCTGCTCCCGTCGGGTGTGCGTTGCATCGACCGTGGGCGGTCGGAGGGCAGGTCCAGGGCGGCGGGGAGACCGGCGAGCGTGGTGCGCCAGTAGTCCAGTTGCTGCGACACCATCGACTGCGGATCGTCTTCCGATCCGAGGAGTTGACGCTGCCAGAGCGTGAAATCGGCATACTGGACTGTCGGCGGGTGCCACTCCGGGGCGTGCCCGGCCGCCCGCGCGGTGTAGGCCACCATCATGTCGCGTGCGAGCGGGACCATCGACACGCCGTCCGCGACGATGTGGTGGACCACGACCAACAGCACCCGGTCGCTGTGGGAGGTCTCGAATACGGCTGTCCGCAAGGGGATCTGCCCGGTGACGTCGAACCCTTCCGAGACAGCCGCCGACAGCCGTTCCCGCAACTCCTCGTCGCTCGACACGGTCGTGACAGGCAGGTCCGGCATCGAATCCGCAGCGGAGAGGATCACCTGCACCGGTTCGTCGCCGGCCATCGGGAATTCGGTTCGGAGCGATTCGTGGCGCTCCACCACATCGGTCATCGCGGCCCGCAGTGCGTCGAGGTCGAGTGCGCCGGTGAGCCGGAACGCCACGGCGATGTTGTAGGCGGGCGAAGAGGTGTCGAACTGGTTGAGGAACCACATGCGGGTCTGGGCCAGGGACAGGGGAATACGCTCGGGGCGCGGCGCTGCCCGCAACTCCGGCCGGTGCGTCAGCACTCCGGCTTTCGCCGCGCGCTCCGCGAACCCGGCCACGGTGGGCGCCTCGAACAGGGCGTGCACGCCGACGTCGACGCCGAGAGCGGCATCGACCCGTGCGACGACCCGGGTGGCCGACAGCGAATCTCCGCCCAACCGGAAGAAGTCGTCGTCGGCACCGACGCGGTCGACACCGAGGACGTCGCCGTACACTTCGGCGACGACGGCCTCGAACGGGGTTGCCGGAGCACGGAATCGGCGCACCGGAGCGTCCGGTGCGGGGAGTGCGGCACGATCCAACTTCCCACTCGCCGTCACCGGCAACTCCCCCAACACCACCACCACCGACGGCACCACACCCCCCGGCAACACCGACCCCGCAAACTCCACCACCACACCCGGATCCACCCGCACCCCCACCTCCGGCACCACATACCCCACCAACCGACCACCCTCACCCACCACCACCACCGCAGCCGCCACCCCCGGACACCGCCCCAACACCGACTCCACCTCCCCCAACTCCACCCGCTGCCCCCGCACCTTCACCTGAAAATCAGCCCGCCCCACAAACACCAAAGACCCCAACCCATCCCACCGCACCAAATCCCCCGTCCGATACAACCGCGAACCCACACCCCCGAACGGATCCGCCACAAACGACCCCGCCGTCAACCCCGCCCGCCCCAAATACCCCCGCGCCAACCCCGCACCCCCCACATACAACTCCCCCACCACACCCACCGGCACCGGCCGCAACCACCCATCCAGCACCACCACCTCCACCCCCACCGCCGGACCACCCACCGTCACCACACCCCCCGCCACCAACGCATCACTCACCGTCGCCTGAACCGTCACCTCCGTCGGCCCATACGCATCGAACAACTCCCGCCCCGGCGCCCACCGCGCCACCAACTCCGGCCCCAACACCTCCCCCGCCACCACCAACACCCGCACCGACCCCAACGCCCCCTCCTCCACCGTCGCCAACACCGACGGCGTCACAAAACAATGCGTCACCCCATTGACCGCCAACCACTGCCCCAACGCCGCACCCCCGAACACCCCCGGCGGCGCCACCACCAACCGCGCCCCCACCGAAAACGCCATCAACCACTCGTACACCGACGCATCAAAACTCGGCGACGCCACATGCGACACCCGACACCCCGACCACAAACCAAACCGAACCCGCACCTCCTCAACCAAATTCGCCAACCCCCCATGCGTCACCACCACCCCCTTCGGACGCCCCGTCGACCCCGACGTATACATCACATACGCCGCACACCCACCCACCAACCGCCCCGTCCGCTCCCCATCCGACACCACACCCCCCGACACCCCCGCCACCACCGACACATCATCAACCCGCAACCACTCCACCACCGACGGCAACACCACCCCCGACACCGACAACCCCACCACCGCACCCGAATCCACCAACAACTCCCGCACCCGCACCTCCGGCAACCCCGGATCCACCGGCACGAACGCCGCCCCCGACTTCACCACCGCCCACACCGCCACCACCAACTCCACCGACCGCGGCACCGCCACCCCCACCACCAACTCCGGACCCAC
>NZ_JBLWIT010000010.1:0-22422 GCF_048381435.1 Rhodococcus mengyinensis
GCCAGCGGGGCACGCAGGTCGAGCGCACGAGCGGCCGTCAACGCCTCGATCGCGAGTACCCGGGTCAGTCCGTCGATCGCCCGGCGCAGCTTCCGGGCCGCCGACCAGCCCATCGACACGTGATCCTCCTGCATCGCCGACGACGGAATCGAGTCCACACTCGCCGGCGCCGCCAGCCGCTTCAGCTCCGAGACGATCGCGGCCTGGGTGTACTGGGCGATCATGTGGCCGCTGTCCACCCCGGGGTCGTCGGCCAGGAACGGGGGCAGCCCGTGATTGCGGGCGACGTCGAGGAAGCGGTCGGTGCGACGCTCACTCATGCTCGCCACGTCCGCGACGACGATCGCCAGAAAGTCCAGCACGTACCCGACCGGCGCCCCGTGGAAATTGCCGTTCGACTCCACCCGCCCGTCCAGCGTCACCACCGGATTGTCGACGGCGCTCGCCAGTTCCCACGACGCCACCCGCTCGGCGTGCGCGAGCGTGTCCCGCGCCGCCCCGGCGACCTGCGGGGCGCACCGCAACGAGTAGGCGTCCTGCACCACCGTGCAATCCGGCCCCGCATGGCTGGCGACGATGGCTGAACCCGCGAGCAACCGCGTCATGTTGTCCGCAGCAGCCGCCTGTCCGGGATGCGGCCGCAGCGCCTGCAGGTCCGGGGCGAACACCCGATCGGTGCCCAGCAAACCCTCCACACTCATCGCCGCTGTCACGTCCGCGAGCGACAGCAGCCGACGTAGATCGTGGCACGCCAACACCAGCATGCCGAGCATGCCGTCCGTGCCGTTGATCAAGGCCAGCCCTTCCTTCTCCTCGAGCACGACGGGTTCGATTCCGGCGGCGGACATCGCCTCTCGCGCCTGCATCTGCGACCCGTCCGCATCCCGCACCGTGCCCTCACCGATCACCGCGAGCGCGACATGGGCCAGCGGCGCCAGATCACCCGAGCACCCGAGGCTCCCGTATTCGTGGACCACCGGCGTGATGCCGGCCGACAGGAGCGACGCGTAAACCTGCGCGACCTCTGGGCGCACCCCCGTGCGCCCGGTGGCCAGGGTCGACAGGCGCAACAACATCAACGCCCGCACCACTTCCCGCTCGACCCCGGGACCCGACCCTGCCGCGTGCGAGCGAATCAGGCTGCGCTGCAATCGGGCACGCAATCGAAGCGGAATGTGCCGGGTCGCGAGGGCTCCGAACCCGGTGGACACTCCGTAGACGGGCTTCGGATCCTCCGCGAGATCCTTGATGCGCCGACGTGACTCGCTCATCGCAAGGAGCGCGTCTTCGGACAGCGTCACGGCGGCGCCTCGGCGAGCGACACTCAGCACCTGCTCCGGTGTGACAGCTCCGACGCCGAGTACGACGGTCTCCTCGGCTGGTGCACAGTCGTCTCCGTGACGCGCAACGGTATCGATGCTCATACTTCTTCTTCCCTTCGGAGGTGTGGATTCTGGATGCGGTCGAGCAGTCGTGTGCGCTGATCTCGATCGAGGGCGAGTTCCGCCCCGACCGCTGCCATCGCCAGTGCCCCGTCCAGTACCGCTTCGTCGGCGGACGGGGACGTGCCGTGCAGTGCGAACTCGGCCGTGTGGTGTGCGGCATCACCGACGTCGTACCCGATGGTCGGGTGGATGGCGGGTAGCACGTGGGAGACGTTCCCCATGTCCGTCGACGCGATGTGGTCGCCCGCCCGGGACAGGGCGGTCCGGCCGCGGGTGCCGATCGCCCGGGAGTATGCGCGGGTCATGAAATCGTCCTGTCGTAATTCCGCGAAGTCCTCGCCACAGGGTGTGATGGTGACGTCCGTGCCCGTTGCGAGGGCACCGGCTTCGAGACACGCTCGCACTCTCGCCTGCACCTGCCGGAGCTTGGCCGTCGAGGTCGCTCGAATCTCCACTGCCACCCGGGCATTCGACGGAATCACATTGCAGGCGTGCCCGCCGTCGGTGACGATGATCGATACGACGAGGCCGGGCTCGAGTTGCTGACGCAGGAGTCCTACGGCGTTGTACGCCACGGCCACCGCGTCGAGTGCGTTGGCGCCCAGCCACGGGGCTGTCGCGGCGTGCGAGGACCGACCGCTGTACTCGGCCGTCCACTGGCTCATCGCCAGGGAGGATCCGCCCACCTCGTCTCGCCCGCCCGCGTGCACCATCATGGCGGCGGCGACATCGTCGAATACGCCGGCTCGCAGGAGGATGGCCTTCCCGCCGCCCGCTTCCTCGGCAGGGGTTCCCACGAGCTTGACCCGGACATCCAGGGTGTCCGCCACCTCCGCCAACGCGATTGCCGCACCCACCGCGGCGGCGCCGTTGACGTTGTGCCCACACGCATGGCCGATCTCGGGAAGCGCGTCGTATTCGGCGCAGAAGCCGATGGTGAGGGCGCCGGTACCCTTGGTCGCGACGAAGGCCGTCGCCAGGCCCCCGACGCCGTGCGCCGTCTCGAACCCGGCACCTTCCGCGAGGTCGATGATCTTGGATACCGATCGATGTTCCTCGAATGCCAGTTCCGGCTCGTGATGGAGGCTGTGGCTCAGGGTGATCAGTGCGCCCGACCAGGTCTCCACACAGGACTCGATCTTCGCCGCAACATCGGCTGGGACGAGCGTACTTCGGTCCGTCATGAGAGGTCCGACCCCTTCCGGTAGCACAGTCCGAGGCCGGCCCCCACGAGTGCGACCGCTGCACACACGCACCACAACCACACGTAGGACTGCAACGTGACCCCCGCGGAAGTGCTGGTCGCGGACAGGATTGCGCCGACTGTGGCCGCTCCGATCGCCGCACCCATCGAGAGCGCGAGTTCGTTGATCCCCGCCGCCATGGCGGTCTCGCGGTCGGGTACCGATTCGACGCACAGTGCGCGCGTCGAGGCCTGATAGCCGCCGAAACCGACGCCGAGCAGAGCGATGGCGGCGAGATACTGGGGCGCCGTCGAATGCCAGAGGAGCAGACTGCCGAACGAGGCTGCGATCAGGGCGCCCGAAAGGGCAAGTGCCTGCCGTTCGCCGAGCCTGCGAAGCATCGTCGCGGTGGAGAGTGAACTCGCCAGCGCGAACACGTTGAGAGCCAGTGCGACCAGCGCGATCGAACGAGGCCCGTAGGAAAGGCCGAATCCGCTGTCGTCGGGCGAGGACCCGAGAAAGACGGCGTTCGCACCGAAGAAGCCGATCGTCGAGAAGGCCAGACAGAAGGTGACCCCGGAGACGACGGCCACGGGTGGGTGGACGAGCATGCGGAGATCCACCATCGGGAACTTCGAGGCCGAGTCGACGCCGATCCATGCGGCGAGACCGACGACACCCACAAACATCGATCCGATCGTTTCTCCCGATGTCCATCCCCAGTCCGCACCGAGCGACAGGGCGGCCACCACGCCGGCCAGACCGAGCGAGAGCAGGGCGAAGGACACGAGTGGAATACGGCCGCCCGCCCGTGGGGCCCCATCGGGAAGCAGGAAACCGGCGATCACCGCCAGGACCGCGACCGGTACCGCGACCCACAGCCCGAGGGTCGCCGACCGCTCGCTGAGGGAGCCCGAGACGACACCGCCGATGCCGACGGCCGCGGTGAGGACGCCGACCAGGAGGCCGACTCCCGTACGGCGACTCGCCGGCGCCTGGTGTCGCAGGATCCCGATCAGGAGTGGCATGAAGCCCACGACCGCACCCTGGAGAACGACACCGACCGAGATCGTCAGCACGCTCGGCGCGATCGCCATGATCAGCGACCCGGCAGCGACGAGGGCAATGGAGAGGCGGAGAAAACGGCGGTACCCGAACGAATCGCCCAGTTTGGCGAGTAACGGTGTCCAGATCGCGAACGCCAACTGAGACAGCAGATAGATCCTGGTCTGTCCGGATGCCGTGATCTGGAGGCTGTCGCCGAGCGAAGGCAGCAGTGGGGTGAGATAGCCCTGTGTGACGCCGCTGAGCAACTCGACGGTGGCCATCGAGCCCAGCAGTGCCCCTACCGGGAGCCGTCTGGCCCTCAGGTCTTCACCCACAACCGATATTGTTCGCATCATCGACCTCGACTTCGCTGTGCCTGGTTGTTCCAGGTTGCGCACCTGCGCTGCGACAACTCTCGGTGGCCCACCTCACTAACCTGGAAAGATGACCGGTTTCTCACAGAAGAGGCCCTGCAGAATGCCAGATGTAACGCCAGAGGTAGCTACCGAGCTCGATCTCGCCATCACGGACGCCCTCCAGCTGAACCCGCGAGTCGACTGGGCAGAGCTGGCTCAGACCCTCGGGCACACACCGAAGACCCTCGCGAGAAGGTGGAAGCTGCTGACCGAACGCGGTTCCGCGTGGGTTGCGGTCGTTCCCGGCCCGGCATTCGTTCGCCAGGGATGTGCCACATTCCTGGCCGTCCACTGCAGACCTCAGGCGAAACGCGACGTGGCCCGGGCACTCGTCGGCGAATCGGCTGTGGCGACCGTGTCCAGCACGACTGGCGCAGCGGATTTCCTTCTCGACGTGTTCGTTCCCGGCATGGCAGATCTCGCTCGGCTTCTCGACGACCGGATCGAACGAATCGACGGAATCACCGCGATGACATCGATGGTCGCGCTGACCACCTACCGGGAGGGTTCGCGGTGGCGGGTCCAAGCCCTGGACCTGGAACAGTCCACTCGCCTGGTGCCGCCGACCCCCTCCACCCGTCGGACACCGCTTTCCTCACTCGACGACCTCGACCGGGCTCTGCTTCAGTCCCTGGCGACGGACGGCCGGCAATCCTGGACCGATCTCGCCGCCCGGTGCGGGACGACCGGGCCGACCGCGCGCCGCCGAGTCGAGAGAATGACGGACTCGGGTCGTGTCGCCCTGCGGTGCGAGGGAGCCCCCGAACTTCTCGGGCCCATCGTGCCGACGACTTTCATGATGACCGTTCCGCCGGGTGAGCTGAACACAGCGGGAAACCTTTTGGGCCGCATGCCCAGATGTCGTGTCGTCGAGGCCGTCACGGGAACGTCGACGATCGTCGCCACCATGTGGTTTCGGGCGGCTGCCGAGATCGCGCCGTTCGAGGCGGCCCTGACGCGCGAACTCCCCTCACTCGTGATCACCGACAGGTTCATCACCCTGCACACGTTGAAGCGGGGCGGGCACGTCCTCGATCCCCTCGGCCGGACCACTGGCGTGATCCCGTTGACTGCGTACTGAAGGGCGCCCGAATCACCGTCACGTCGGGTCCGTCACAACCGCTGCAATTCGACGTCGCCGAGTTCCCCGTCCCGGACGGTGGTCGTCATGTACGTGCAGTGCGGCTGCCGCCGTCGATCCGTCGGTGATCCCGGGTTCAGCAGTCGCAGACCGGTTTCCGTGGTGGTGTCCCAGGGAATGTGGCTGTGCCCGAAGATCAGGACGTCGGTGTCCGGGTAGGCGGCCGACATCCGTTTCTCCCTGCCTGCGGAGGCCCCGGTCTCGTGCACGACGGTGATGCGCACCCCGGCCAGGGTCACGTCCGCCCGCTCGGGCATCAGGGCGCGCAGGTCGTCGCCGTCGTTGTTGCCCCAGCACGCCACGAGCCGCGCCGATCGGGCCTGCAGGGCTTCGTACGTGGGGAGATCGACCCAGTCGCCGGCGTGGATCACCACGTCCGCGCGGTCGACCTCGTCCCACACCCGGGCGGGCAGGTCTCGTGCCCGTTTCGGGACATGGGTGTCGGCCAGCAGCAATAACCTCACGGTGACAGTCTGCGCCACGTGGCAGGCGCGGCCGTTACGCGCCCGCGAGCGCGGCGGCGTCCTCTGCCTGCAACAGCAGACCCATGTGCTCACGCATCCGCTGGGCGTCCGGCTCGAGGCCGGTGAAGATCCGGAAGGAGTCGACAGCCTGTCCGATGGTCATGCCGATTCCGCTGAGGGTCCGGGCGCCGATGTCCCGGGCGCGGGCGAGGAGTTCGGTTTCGGCGGGACGGTAGACGACGTCCGCGACCCACAGGTCGGGGCGTAGCAGGGCGGCGTCGAGTGCCATGCCGGGGTGGGCCGCCATGCCGATCGGCGTCGCGTGGATGAGGCCCTGGGCCGCACCGACCGCGGCGGGAACGGCGGAGAGGTCGCCGGCAGCGATTTCCCGGTCCGGGAACAGTTCGGCGAGCGAGTCGCGCAGGTCCTTCGAGCGCGCGGCGTCGGCGTCGATGATCGTGAAGTGTCCGACACCCCGGGTCAGTGCGGCGTAGGCGACGGCCGCGCCTGCCCCGCCGGCCCCGAGTTGCACGACGCGGTTCATGGGCGCGCCTTCGAGACCCTCGTCCATGTTGCGCGCGAATCCGGACCAATCGGTGTTGTGGCCGATCAGGCGCCCACCGTCGATGTGGACCGTGTTGACCGCGCCGAGCTTGCGGGCGTCGTCGGACAGGTCGTCGAGGAGCGGAATGACGGCCTGCTTGCAGGGGTGCGTGATGTTGAGCCCGTTGAACCCGAGGAGCTTGGCGGCCGAGAGGAGCTGCGGCAGTCCCTCGACCCCCATGCCCAGCGTGTCGAGGTCGAGGATCCGGTAGACGTACCCGACGCCCTGCGCGCGACCCTCGGCCTCGTGAAGCGGCGGGGTCAGCGATTTCGAGATCCCGGTGCCGATCAGACCGCACAGGTACGACGGGCGAGCGGTGGGGGCATCGAGGTCACGAGAGGTCATGGCGATCACTTCCGGGAGAGGGCTGGGAGCTAATTAACTATCTAGTGAGTTATGTCACGGTAGCATACCTCCATACCGCGCGAAAGACAGCAGAGGCAGGAGTTTCACCGATGACACGAAGCGAGACGACGGGCGCGACCTCCGAGAAGGAGACGGTCAAACGGACCCGTAACCCCGAGAAGACCCGGGAGAACATCCTGCGGGTGGCGATGACGGAATTCGCCGACAAGGGCCTGACCGGCGCCCGCATCGACGAGATCGCAGCGAAGACCGCCACCACGAAGCGGATGCTCTACTACTACTTCCGCGACAAGGAGGGGCTGTACCGGGCGGTTCTCCAGCGTGCCTACGAGGAGATCCGCTACGAGGAGTCCCAGCTCGACGTCGACCACCTCGAGCCGACCGAGGCGATCCGGGCGCTCGCCGAGCTGACGTTCGACCATCACGAAGCTCACCCGGACTTCATTCGTCTCGTCGCGATCGAGAACACGAATCGCGGCGTCAACCTCGTCCAGGCCGAGGGGCTCCCCGAGACGCAGGCCCCGGCGATCCGCACGCTCGAGCAGATCCTCCGGCGAGGGCAGGAGGCGGGCCTCTTCCGCACCGACACGACGGCGCTCGACATCCACATGCTCATCAGCTCGTACTGCGTCTTCCGGGTGGCAAATCGGTACACGTTCAGGGCGCTGTTCGACTGGGATCTCACCGGCGCGGAGAACCGCCCCCACCTGCGCACGATGATCGGCGACGTCGTCCTGGCCTACCTGCAGCAGCCCGGAAAAGTATGAACTAACCATTTCGACCATTATTGACTCGAGGCTGTGACCGGGGTTACCTTGCTTCTACGACCTACGAACACCTGCTCTTCCGAGCCGCCAGTGTTCACATTCCTCGCTCCCCAGGAGTATCGATGACCATCGACTACGGCACCGGCGTCTCCGGTCGAAACGGTGACGGCAAAGGCCGCTCCTCCGTCGACCCCAACGCTGATCCCACCAACGCGAAGAAGGCCGCGAAGGCCGCGTTCTTCGGCAGCCTGCTCGAGTACTACGACTTCTACATCTTCGCCTCGGCTGCTGCGCTGGTGTTCCCGCACGTGTTCTTCGAGGGATCGAAGAATCCGCTGCTGCTGTCGCTGGCCACCTTCGGCATCTCCTACATCGCGCGCCCGATCGGCGCCGTGTTCGTCGGACACTTCGGCGACCGGGCCGGACGCAAGAAGGTGATGATGTTCTGCCTGGTTCTCATGGGCGTCGTCACGTTCCTGATCGGCTGTCTGCCGTCGTCCGAGCAGGCCGGGATGGTCGGACCGGTGCTGCTGGTGCTGCTGCGCATCTGCCAGGGCATCTCCGCGGCGGGCGAACAGTCGGGTGCGGGCTCACTCACCCTCGAGCACTCCCCCGCACACCGTCGCGGCTTCTTCTGCAGCTGGACGCTCACCGGTACCCAGGCCGGTTTCATCGTCGCGAGCCTCGCGTTCATCCCCGTCGCGGCGCTGCCCGACGAGACCCTCTACAGCTGGGGCTGGCGCGTCCCGTTCTGGTGCAGCCTCCTCGTCCTCGTCGTCGCCTACATCGTGCGTCGCAAGCTCGAAGAGCCCGAAATCTTCATCGCCAACAAGGAAGCGCTGGACGAGACGCCCGCCCCGCTGCCCGTCGTCGACCTCTTCCGCACGCACTGGCGCGACGTTCTCCGTGTGGTCTTCTGCGCGTTCATCGCCGTCGTCAGCACCGTGTTCTCCGTGTTCGGCCTCGCCTACGCCACCACCCCCGAGATCGGGATGAGCCGCACGACCATGCTGTGGGTCGCGATCGCCGCCAACGCGGTGGCCCTGGTCTCGCAGCCGCTGTTCGGCATGCTGTCCGACCGGATCGGCCGCAAGCCGGTGTTCATCGGTGGCGCGATCGGTTCGGCCGCCGGAATCTTCCTGTACTTCGCCGCGATCGGCACCGGCAACGTGGCGATGATCTTCCTCGCGGGCATCCTGCTGATGGGTGGCGTCTACGCCGGGACCAACGCCATCTGGCCGGCGTTCTACGCCGAGATGTTCTCCTCGCGGGTTCGCTACTCCGGCATGGCGATCGGCACGCAGCTCGGATTCGCTCTCGCCGGTTTCGCACCGACCATCGCCCAGGCACTGCGGGGCGCCGACCCCAAGAACTGGGTGCCGGTCGCGATCTTCACCGCCGTCTGCGCGCTCATCGCCGCGGCCTCTGCCTCCACGGCCAAGGAGAACTCCCGCACTCCGCTGCTCGACCTCGACAAGGAGGATGTCGCGCTCACGAAGGCGAAGGCGAACGCGAAGGTCTGACCCACTCGGAAACGAACGATGCGCCCGGCACGTGTGCCGGGCGCATCGTCGTGTCGGTGCCTAACGCCGCAGTTCGTGGGTGAGTGCTTCGAGTTCGTCGCCGCCGGCCATCTGCTGGGTGAGTTCTTCGAGGCTGATCTCGTCGAACGTGCAGTCCAGTTTCTGGCGGCCGCGGTTGAGGAGGACGAAGTGGTCGCCGACCATGTAGGCGTGGTGCGGGTTGTGGGTGATGAACACGACCCCGAAGCCCTGTTCCTTGGCGGCGGAGATGTAGCGCAGCACCATCCCGGACTGCTTGACGCCGAGGGCGGCGGTGGGCTCGTCGAGGATCAGCACGCGGGCGCCGAAGAAGATCGCCCGGGCGATCGCCACACACTGGCGTTGGCCGCCGGACAGCGACCCGATGGGGGCGTCGACGTCGGGCAGCTCGATGCCCATCTTCGACAACTCGGACATCGTGGTGGCGCGCATCCCGTTCGCGTCGAGGGACTTGAGCGGTCCCTTCCGTAGTTCCTGGCCGAGGAAGAAGTTCCGCCACACCGGCATCAGCGACACCACCGCCAGGTCCTGGTAGACCGTGGCGATGCCCTTGGACAGGGCCTCCTTCGGCGAGCCGAACGTGAGGGCCTCGCCGTCGACGAGCAACTCGCCCGAACTCTGCTGGTGCAGGCCGGCGATGATCTTGATCAGGGTGGACTTGCCGGCCCCGTTGTCGCCGAGGACACCGGTGACCTCCCCGGCCCGCACCCGCAGGTTGATGTCCTCGAGGGCGATGATGTTGCCGTACTGCTTGCCGACGTGTTTGAGCTCGATCAGCGGGATCTTGTCGCCACCACCGGGTTCGGTATCGACGGGAAGTTGTTCGATGGTACTCATACCGGTCACCTCTTGGCGGCGTAGTTACGGAAGGCATTGTTGGCGATGACCGCGAACAGCAGCATCGCGCCGAGGAAGAACTTGAACCAATCCGGGTTCCAGCCGGCGTAGACGATGCCCTGGTTCGTCATGCCGAAGATGAACGCGCCGATCGCGGCGCCGATCGCGGTGCCGTACCCGCCGGTGAGCAGGCAGCCGCCGATGACCGCGGCGATGATGTAGAGGAACTCGTTGCCGATACCCTGCCCGGACTGGACGGTGTTGAACGAGAACAGCAGGTGCATCCCGACGAACCACGCGGCGAACCCGACGGTCATGAACAACCCGATCTTGACCTTCGTGACCGGGACGCCGATGGCGCGGGCGGAGTCCTGGTTGCCGCCGACGGCGAAGATCCAGTTCCCGATCCGGGTCTTGAACAGCACCCAGGTGGCGATCGCGGTGAACAGCAACCACCAGACCACGGTGATCCGCACCGACACCCCGCCGACCTCGAACGAGGACGCGAACACCCTCTTCGCCGAGTCGAACCCGGCCATGTCGGACACGCTGGGGGTGGCGACCTGCCCGGTGACGAGTTTGGTGACCGCCAGGTTGATGCCGGTGAGCATCAGAAACGAGCTCAGCGTGATCAGGAAGCTGGGGATCTTCGTCTTCATCACCAGGTACCCGTTGAAGAACCCGACCGCCAGCGAGACCACGAGGGCGAGGGCGGCGCCGGCCCACAGGTTCAGGTGCAGGTTGTAGGCGATCATCGACGCCGCCAGGGAGCTGGTGGTGACGGCGACGCCGGCGGAGAGGTCGAATTCCCCGCCGATCATCAGCAGCGCCACCGCGCACGCCATGATCCCGATCGTCGACGAGGCGTAGAGCACCGTGGCCAGCGCTTCGGGGCTGCGGAACGGGGGTGCGACGACCATGAAGAAGACGAAGATGGCGATCGCACCGAACAGGGAACCGATCTCGGGGCGGACCAGCAGACGCTGCAGGCGTTTCTGCTCCTTCACCCGCTCGTCGTGGACGACCTTGTGACTGGCAAGGTCCAGATCTTGCTGTGTGGACATGATTTCCTCTCCGCGCCGGTGGATCTCAGCGTTGTGCGATGCCGGCCGGTCGTGCGACCGGGTCGATGGTGATGGTGTGTGCGTGAGATGGACCCACCGGGGTCCGGATCGTGTGCCCTGACATGTGATCGACCGCCGATCAGCGGGTGCCGGCCTTGGCGTACTCGGCGACCTTGTCGATGTTGGACTTGTCGATGAACGACGGCCCGGTCAGAGTCGGTCCGCCGCCGCCGATGACGTTGCCGTTGTTGAGGTAGAGCCACAGCGAATCGATGGCCAGGTAGCCCTGCAGGTACGGCTGCTGGTCGATGGCCCACTGCACGCTGCCGTCCGAGATGGCGTCGACGAGTGCCGCGTTGGTGTCGAACGTGTAGACCTTGGCCGGGCTGCCCGCGTTGCCGACCGACTGCACGGCGGTGAGGGCTATCGGAGCGCCGAGCGTGAGCACACCGTCGATGGACGGGTCCTGCTGGAGCTTGGCAGCGATCGTCGAGTTCACCGACGGCATGTCCTCACCGTTCACGTTGAGGGTCTCGAACGTGCCGCGGAAGGTCTGCTTGGCGCCGGCGCAACGGGATTCGAGCTGGATCTGGCCCTGCTGCTGGATGACGCAGATGACGTGCTTGGCGCCGTCCTCGTTCAGCCGGTTCCCCGCGGCCTGGCCGGCGATGGTCTCGTCCTGCCCGAAGTACTGGGTGACCCCCATGTCCTTCCAGGCTCCGTATCCGGCGTTGAACGCGGAGATCGGGATGCCTGCGTCCTGCGCGCTCTTGACGGCGGGAGCCATCGCCTCGGGGGTGGCGAGGGTGAGCGCGAGCCCGTCGACCTTCGAGTCGATGGCCGTCTGCACGAGGTTGGCCTGGTTGGGAGCCTGCGGATCGGAGGAGTACTTCAGTTCCACGTTGTCCTTGTCCGCGGCATCCTGCGCGCCCGTGCGGATCAGGTCCCAGAACGTGTCGCCCGGTGCCGCGTGCGTGACCATCGCGATCGTGATGCGCGGGGTGTCGGCGGTGCCCGCGCCGATCCCGGACCCGCTGCTGTCCGGCTTGCCTCCGGTGCTCGAGCACGCCGCGAGGCTCATCACCAAGGCACTCGCGCAGGCCAGTACCGCCACGCGACGCCGGTTGGGGAAGTTCATCTGCTTTTCCTCTCGGGGGGACGAACGGCCCGGTGACGTCTCGGCCGTGTGCCTTAGATGTAATACGCGTCACACCCGAAAGTCAATAGTTTGTCTGGACATTAGGACCACAGATCAAATGAGCGGACATGGTGACCCCGCAGACGGCCCGGAAATCGAGCAGATCGCTGGACGGATGCAGGCGCGCTCAGCGCGTGACCGCTGCCCCGGCGTCGCGCGGCAGACGCAGGGTGTCGACCACCGTGCACAGCATCAGCAGGCCCAAAAGAACGAAGGTCCAGGAGTATTCGGAGCCGAACCCGCGCTCGGACGACGTCGCCAACGGCGTGAACGCGGTGAGGGCGAGCGCCGCGACCGCGATACCCAGACCGGCCGCCAGTTCCTGCACGGCAGCGTTGAGAGTGTTCGCGTGCGTGAGGTCGGCACGATCGATGTCGGAAAACGCGAGACTGTTGTACGCGGTGAATCCGACCGAGCGCAGGGCCCCGCTCACGAAGAGGACCGCCGCGATGACCGGCATCGGGGTCGACGAGCTCAGGGCGGCGAGCAGCCCGAAGCAGCCGACGGACAGCAGGGCGTTGACCAGCAGGATCGGCCTGATCCCGAAGCGCCGCATCAGCGGCGTCGTACAGGGCTTGATGGCAATGTTGCCGGCGAACAACGCCGCGACGAGCAGACCCGCGAGGAACGGCGTCCAGCCGAAGCCGAGTTGGAACTGCAGCGGCAGCAGGAACGGCACCGCGGTGACGATCAGCCGGTAGAGCGACCCCCCGGTGACAGTGGTGCGTAGCGTGCGCACGCGCAGCACGCGGAAGTCGACGAGCGGGTGGGGCGTGCGGGCGAGATGGCGCACCGAGGCCGCCAGCAGAACGACCGCGACCACTCCCCCGATCGCGACTCGCCGCCAGTCGGTGCCCGTCACACGGATGCTCTCCAGCGCGATGAGGGCTGCCGCGATTCCCGTTCCGACTCCGAGGAGGCCCCGCCAGTCCAGCCTGCTCGTCGACCGCGAGCCTCCCCCGTGAACCAGCTTCAGGGACAGCAGGATTCCGAGAATGCCGATGGGAATGTTGATGACGAAGATCCATCGCCACGAGCCGACGGTGGCGATCGCACCGCCGAGCAGGGGCGCGATGACCGGCGCCGCGAGCGCGGGCCACGTGAGCAGGGCTATCGCGCGGACGAGGTCGCTCTTCGTGCTCGACCGCAGCACCGCGAGCCGCCCGACCGGCACCATCATGGCGCCGCCGACTCCCTGCAGCACCCGCATCGCGACGAGCATCGGCAACGACACACTCGCCGCGCACCCGATGGACGCCAGCGTGAACACGGCGATGGCGGCCACGAACACGCGGCGGGTCCCGAACCGGTCGGCCACCCACCCGCTCGCGGGGATGAGGACGGCGACCGTGACCAGGTAGGCGGAGATCGCGATGTTGACGTCGACTGCGTCGACACCGAAAGACTCGGCGATCAGCGGGACGGCGGGCGCGATGATGGTGGCGTCGAGAATCTCCATGAAGAGGGCACCTGCCACCAGCAGGGCCATTCCACGGGGGAACGACGTCGCGCGCGCGGTTCTAGCGATCGACAACGGTCGTGTCGAAGTAGTACCGCGACGCGCGGTAGCAGTGGCTGCCGAACTCGACGGCGCTTCCCGAGTCGTCGAACGCGGTTCGGTTCATCGTCAGCAGCGGCGCCCCGGTCTTCTCGTCGAGCAGCGACGCCTCCGCCTTGCTCGCCGCTTTCGCGCCGATGCGTTGCCGTGCGAGACGGATGTGCACGCCGCGGGCCCGGAGTGCGTGGTAGAGGCCGTGCGCCTCCAGTTCCTCGGGGTCCGGCGCGAGGTCCACCGGGATGTAGTTGGTCATCAGCGCCAGCGGTTCGCCGTTGGTACTGCGGAGGCGCCGGATGGATGCGACCTCGGCGCCGGGCTGCAGGTTGAGTTCGGCGGCGACGTCTTCGGCCGGCACGGATACCTGGTAGTCGAGAAGCTTGGTGGTCGGGCTCTGCCCCGCCCGCGCGAGGTCGTCGAAGAGGCTCGTGAGTTCGACCGGCCGATGCACGGCGCTCTGCACCACCTGGGTTCCGACCCCACGTTTGCGGACGAGCAGCCCCTTGTCGACGAGCTCCTGGATGGCGCGGCGCGTGGTGGGGCGTGACAGGTTCAGCCGCTTGGCGAGCGCCAGTTCGTTCTCGAAGCGGTCACCCGGGGCGAGTTCCCCGCCGATGATCGCGTTCTCGATCGTCTGCGCGAGCTGGAAGTACAGCGGAACCGGGCTCGATCGGTCGAGCTCGACTGCGAGTGGTGCACCCACGGACAACTCCGATCCTCGTGCGCGGGGCGACGTCGCCGTCGCCGATCTTTCCGGCAGTGTATGCGAACACTAACACCAGATTGACTTCAAGTAATAATGTCAGGACAAAGTCTTGACAGGAGTCGGTGAGGTGGAGCACAGTTTCAATCAGACCTCGGCGCCCTGCGCAGACCACCCACAACGACCTATTCGGGAGTCAGCCTTGACCACCATCCAGACGCATACCAACCGGAACGGATTGGACGTCCTCGCCATCGGGCGCTGCGGTGTGGACATCTACCCATTGCAGACCGGAGTCGGACTCGAACACGTCGAGACGTTCGGCAAGTTCCTCGGCGGAAGCGCGGCCAACGTCACCGTCGCCGCCGCCCGCCTCGGCTGCCGCAGCGCGCTCATCTCGGGCGTCGGCAACGATCCGTTCGGACGCTTCGTCCGCACGGCACTCACCGACCTCGGCGTCGACAACCGCTACGTCGGCATCGACACCGAGCACCCGACTCCCGTCACGTTCTGTGAGATCTTCCCGCCGGACGACTTTCCGCTGTACTTCTACCGCAAACCTGTCGCTCCGGACCTGCAGGTGACGCCGGCGGACGTCGATCTCGACGCGGTCCGCGACGCCAAGCTGTACTGGTCGACCGTCACCGGTCTGTCCGAAGAGCCCAGCCGCAGCGCGCATTTCGCAGCCTGGGAGGCCCGCGGACGCCGCACCCACACCGTCCTCGATCTCGACTACCGCCCGATGTTCTGGTCCTCCCCCGCCGACGCCACCGCTCAGGTGCAGCGCGCCCTCCAGCACGTCACCGTCGCGGTCGGCAACCGTGAGGAATGCGAGATCGCGGTCGGCGAGACCAACGCACACAAGGCCGCGGACGCCCTGCTCGATCTCGGCGTCGAACTGGCCATCGTCAAACAGGGCCCCAAAGGGGTCCTCGGGAAGACACGCACCCAGAGCATCACGGTGCCCCCGAACGACGTCCAGGTGGTCAACGGGCTCGGTGCCGGCGACAGCTTCGGCGGCACGCTGTGCCACGGCCTGCTCGCCGGGTGGCCGCTCGAGAAGATCCTGCGCTACGCCAACGCCGCGGGGGCGATCGTCGCCTCCCGGCTCGAATGCTCCACCGCGATGCCGACGGCCGACGAGGTCCGGGCGCTCGCCGATTCCACCACTTCGGAGGCTGTCAATGTCTGAAACTCTCGCTCACCGCGCAGTCTGCACGTCCTACGCCGACGTCACCGAGGTACGCGCGAACGACCCGGCCGCCATCGACCGCGCTTGGGCGACCCGGATCGCCCGGCCCACGGTCCGCGGTAACGGCCGGCTCATGATCGTCGCCGCCGACCACCCCGCCCGCGGTGCACTCTCGGTCGGCGACCGTCCGACCGCGATGAACAGTCGCACCGACCTCCTCGACCGCCTCCGCACCGCCCTGCGCAACCCCGGTGTGGACGGCGTGCTCGCCACCGCCGACATCCTCGACGATCTGGTGCTGCTCGGCGCGCTCGACGACAAGGTGGTCATCTCGTCGATGAACCGCGGCGGCCTGGCCGGCGCCAGTTTCGAACTCGACGACCGGATGACCGGCTACACCGCGGCCGGCACCGCGAAGGCGGGCATGAACGGCGGAAAGATGCTGTGCCGCATCGATCTCGACGATTCCGGCACCCTCTCCACCCTCACCGCGTGCGCCCAGGCGGTCGATGCGCTGGCCGAGGCCGGACTGATGGCCATGGTGGAACCGTTCCTGTCGCGGCGTGTCGACGGCAAGGTCAAGAACGATCTCAGCGCCGACGCCGTGATCAAGTCGATCCACATCAGCCAGGGTCTGGGGTCCACGTCCGCCTACACGTGGATGAAGCTTCCGGTGGTCGACGAGATGGAACGCGTCATGGACGCGACGACGCTTCCGACGCTGCTGCTCGGCGGAGACCCGCAGACGGCCCCCGAGGAGACGTTCGCGAACTGGGCCAAGGCCCTCGCGCTGCCGTCGGTCCGCGGCCTGATCGTCGGACGCACCCTGCTGTACCCGCGGGACGAGGACGTCGCCGCCGCGGTCGACACCGCCGTATCCCTCGTTCACTGACGCACGCCGGAGAGGCCCACGATGAACAGCAAGTATTACGTGCCGGTCGGTTCCGCGGCCACCGGACCGTTCGACCTCGAGGTCACCCCCGAATCCGCGGGCTGGACCGAATCGAGTCTCCGGGTGCTCACCCTGGCCCCCGGCGGGTCGGCCGAACTCGCGTCCGGTGACGACGAGATCATCGTCGTGCCATTGGCCGGGTCCGCGGCGGTGTCGAGCGAGGGCACCGAATTCGCCCTCACCGGACGGCGGTCCGTGTTCGACGGGCCGAGCGACTTCGCCTACGTGGGCCGGGATTCGGCCTACACTGTGGCGAGCGCGACCGGTGGACGATTCGCCCTGTGCGGGGCCCGCGCGCGGCAGAAGTTCCCGTTCAGGTACGTCCCGGCAGCCGACGTCTCCGTCGAACTGCGCGGCGCGGGCAACTGCAGCCGCCAGGTGCACAACTTCGGCACCGCCGATCGCTTCGAAGCCGATTCGATCATCGCGTGCGAGGTCATCACTCCCGGTGGCAACTGGTCGTCGTACCCGAGCCACAAGCACGACGAGAACAGCGACGTCGAGTCGCAGCTCGAGGAGATCTACTACTTCGAGATCGCCGACGCCAATTCCACCGCAGTGGATTTCGGCGGAACCGGATTCGGCTACCATCGCGTGTACGGCACTCCCGAGCGGCCCATCGAGGTGCTCGAGGAAGTGCGCTCCGGCGACGTGGTCCTCGTGCCGCACGGCTATCACGGACCGTCGATCGCCGCCCCCGGACATCACATGTACTACCTGAACGTCATGGCCGGCCCCGGCGAAGACCGCGCCTGGAACATCTGCGACGACCCGGCCCACACCTGGCTGCGCGGCAGCTGGGAACACCAGACCGTCGATCCCCGCCTCCCCCTCCACGCACCGTCCGAAGGAGCATGACCGTGGTGTCCACCGCGCCGATGTCGGCGAGCAAGAACCCCAACGCCGAGGGCACCGTCCACCTCACGGTGGCTCAGGCAACCATCCGATTCCTCGCCAACCAGTACGTCGAGCGGGACGGCGAACGCACCAAGTTCTTCGCCGGCTGCTTCGGCATCTTCGGCCACGGCAACGTCGCCGGGCTCGGTCAGGCACTGCTCCAGGCCGAGATCGACGCCGTCGAAGCCGGTACCGAATCCGAACTGCCGTACGTCCTCGGGCGCAACGAGCAGGCGATGGTGCACAGCGCGGTCGCGTACGCACGCCAGAAGGATCGTCTGCAGACGTGGGCGGTGTCGGCCAGCGTCGGCCCCGGCTCGACCAACATGCTGACGGGCGCGGCGCTCGCCACCATCAACCGGCTGCCCGTCCTGCTCCTGCCCGCCGATACGTTCGCGACCCGCGCGAGCGCACCGGTGCTGCAGGAACTCGAACTGCCCTCGAGCGGCGACGTCACCGTCAACGACGCGTTCAAACCGCTGTCGCGCTACTTCGACCGGGTGTGGCGGCCGGAGCAGTTGCCTTCGGCGCTGCTCAGTGCGATGCGCGTGCTGACCGATCCCGTCGAGACGGGTGCGGCCACCGTCGCCATTCCGCAGGACGTGCAGGCGGAGGCGTTCGACTGGCCGGAGTCGCTGTTCGCGGAGCGCACGTGGCACGTGGCCCGGCCGCTTCCCGAGAAGTCGGTGATCGAGCGGGCCGCGGACGTGATCCGGTCTGCGAAGAAGCCGCTGATCGTCGCGGGCGGCGGCCTGATCTACTCCGGCGCCACCGAGGCACTGGCCTCGTTCGCCGAGACGACCGGCATTCCGGTCGGCCAGAGTCAGGCCGGCAAGGGCTCACTGCCCTACGACCACCCGCAGTCGGTCGGCGCGATCGGCTCGACCGGCACCACGGCGGCCAACGCTCTCGCCACCGAGGCCGACGTGATCATCGGCATCGGCACCCGCTACAGCGACTTCACCACGGCGTCGCGCACCGCGTTCAACAACCCCGACGTGCGGTTCGTCAACATCAACGTCGCGTCGATCGACTCGGTGAAGCAGGGCGGCGTCAGCGTCGTCGCCGACGCCCGCGAGGCACTCGAGGCGCTCACCGCGGCACTGGGCGACTACCAGGTTTCCGGCGAGTACCGTGCGCGCACAGCAGAACTCGCCGACCACTGGGAGTCCACGGTGGACTCGGTCTACAAGATCGACGACGACTCGCTCGGCCTCAACCAGAACCAGGTCATCGGTCTCGCCAACACGCTGTCCGATCCGCGCGACGTTGTCGTGTGCGCCGCCGGCTCCATGCCCGGCGACCTGCACAAGCTGTGGCGTACCCGCGACTCCAAGGGCTACCACGTCGAATACGGGTTCTCGTGCATGGGCTACGAGATCGCCGGCGGCATCGGCGCCAAGATGGCCTGCCCCGACCGCGACGTGTTCATCATGGTTGGCGACGGCTCGTACCTGATGATGGCCACCGAACTCGTCACGGCCGTGCAGGAGAACGTCAAGGTCATCGTGGTCCTCGTGCAGAACCACGGCTTCGCGTCCATCGGATCGCTGTCGGAGTCGCTCGGCTCGCAGCGGTTCGGCACCGACTACCGCTACCGCGGCGACTCCGGCCGGCTCGACGGCGACATCCTGCCCGTCGACCTGGCGGCCAACGCCGCGAGCCTCGGCGCCGACGTGATCCGCGCGAACACGGCCGCCGAGTTCACCGACGCCGTCAAGGTGGCGAAGGCCAGCGACAACACCACCGTCATCCACGTCGAGACGGACCCGCGAATCGCGGCCCCGGACAGCGAATCCTGGTGGGACGTGCCGGTCAGCGAGACCAGCACCCTCGACTCCACCCGGACCGCCTACGAGACGTACGCGCAGTGGAAGAAGATCCAGCGTCCGTTCCTGCGCCCGTCCGGCAACTAACTCTCCCTCAGTAGAACTTTCGAAAGGATTTCCCGATGAGCGTTATTCGCGTCGGATCCGCCCCCGACTCCTGGGGTGTCTGGTTCCCCGAAGACCCGCAGCAGACCCCGTACGGGCGGTTCCTCGACGAGGTGTCCGCGTCCGGTAACGAGTGGATCGAGCTGGGCCCGTACGGCTACCTGCCGACCGATCCGCAGCAGCTCCGTGACGAACTCGCGGCCCACAATCTGAAACTGTCGGCCGGCACCGTGTTCGAGCACCTGCACCAGGACGACTCCTGGGATGCCGTGTGGACCCAGATCGAGGACGTCGCGAAGCTGACCGCCGCCGCCGGCGGCAAGCATGTGGTCGTGATCCCGGAGATGTGGCGCGACCCGAGCAGCGGCGAGGTGCTCGAGGACCGCAATCTCACTGCGGAGCAGTGGAAGAAGAAGACCGGCGGCATGAACGAGCTGGGCAAGAAGATGTTCGAGCAGTACGGCGTGAAGGCGCAGTACCACCCGCACGCGGACAGCCACGTCGACACCGAGGAGAATGTGTACCGCTTCCTCGACGGTACCGACAGCGAGTACGTGAACCTGTGCCTCGACACCGGCCACATCAGCTACTGCGGCGGCGACAACCTCGCGATCATCGAGCGCGCTCCCGAGCGGATCGGCTACCTGCACCTCAAGCAGGTCGATCCCGAGGTCCGCGCCAAGGTCGAGGCCGAGGACCTGCCGTTCGGCGAGGCCGTCAAGCTCGGCGCGATGATCGAGCCGCCGCTCGGCATCCCCGACCTGCCGCCGCTGCTCGCCGCAATCGAGAAGCTCGACATCGACGTGTTCGCGATCGTCGAGCAGGATCTCTACCCCTGCGCTGTGGACGTTCCGCTGCCGATCGCCCAGCGCACCCGTAAGTACCTGGGGTCCTGCGGGATCCCGTCCGTCACGTTCGTCTAACCGATCACGTCAGGAGCTAGTCAGCTATGTCCGGAAGCAACGACCTGCGCATCGCCGTCCTGGGTGTCGGAATGATGGGTGCCGACCACGTCGCACGCATCACCGAACGCATCAAGGGCGCCACCGTCGCCGTCGTCAACGACTACTTCGTCGAGAAGGCCGAGCAGATCGCGGCCGGGATCCCCGGCTGCCGGGTGATCGGCGACCCGCTCGACGCGATCGCCGACCCGGGTGTCGACGCCGTCGTCCTGGCCACCCCCGGCCCGACGCACGAGAAGCAGCTTCTCGCCTGCCTCGAGCACGGCAAGCCGGTGATGTGTGAGAAGCCGCTGACCACAGACGTCGCCACGTCCCTCGAGATCGTCAAGCGCGAAGCCGAGCTCGGTAAGAAGCTGATCCAGGTCGGCTTCATGCGACGTTTCGACCACGAGTACGAGCAGCTGAAGTCGCTCATCGACGATGGTGTGTTCGGGCAGGTGCTTCTCGCCCACTGCGTGCACCGCAACCCCGCCGTGCCGCCGAGCTTCGACAGCTCGATGATCGTCAAGGACTCGCTGGTCCACGAGGTGGACGTCACCCGATTCCTGTTCGACGAGGAGATCACCTCGGTACAGATCCTCCGCCCCGCCGCGAACCCGGGTGCACCCGAGGGACTGCAGGATCCGCAGATCGCGTTCTTCAGCACCGAATCCGGTCGCCACGTCGACGTCGAGGTCTTCGTGACCACCGGTGTCGCGTACGAGGTGCGCACCGAGATCGTCGCCGAGAAGGGTTCGGCGTTCATCGGTCTCGATGTCGGACTCGTCCGCAAGTACGGCACCGGCGCGGGCAACGGCCGCTCGGGCGCAGGTATGTCGGGCGGGGAGATCACCCCGTCGTTCAAGGAACGCTTCGGCCAGGCGTACGACGTCGAGATCCAGCGCTGGGTCAACGCCGCCCGCACGGGCGCGGAGACCGGCAACTACATCGACGGACCGGGTGCGTGGGACGGCTACGCCGCCGCCGCCGTGTGCGCCGCCGGCGTGCAGTCGCTCGAGACCGGCGAGCGCGTGGCCGTCGACATGGTCGACCGTTCCTCCATTCCGGGGGCATGAACACGATGAAGATTGCACTCGACCCCACCCCCTTCCACCACGACTACTCCCTCCTCGAATTGCCGGCGGTGGTTGCCGAACTCGGCTTCGAACACCTACAGCTCACCCCTCATCGCGACATGATCCCGTTCTTCAACCACCCGAAGGCCGACGACGAGCTGGTCCGGCAGTTCCGCAAGTCCTGCAGCGACGCGGGCGTCGGAATCGCCTCCGTGTTGCCGGTCCTGCGGTGGTCGGGCCCCGACGAAGACGCCCGCGAGGCGGCGGTGCGGTACTGGAAGCGCGCCATTCAGATCACCGTCGACCTCGGTGTGAACGTGATGAACACCGAGTTCAGCGGCCGCCCGGAGAAGGCCGAGGAATCGGAGCGCGCCTTCTACCGGTCGATGGAGGAACTCGTCCCCATCATCGAGCGTGAAGGCATCGACGTTCGCATCGACCCGCACCCCGACGATTTCGTGGAGAACGGTCTGGACGCCATCCGGATGATCCGCGGCATCAACTCGAAGAACTTCGGACTGGTGTACGTCGCGTGCCACTCGTACCACATGGGCGCCGGGATGCTCGAGATCATGCGCGCGGCCGGCGACATGCTGCGGCTCGTCCACGTCGCGGACACGATGGATCACCACCGCTCCCACGGACTGCGGTACATCACCAACCCGCCCGGCAACCCGGTGCGTGTGCACCAGCACCTCAAGATCGGCGACGGCGACCTCGACTGGGACGAGTTCTTCGGCGGGCTCGGCGAACTCGGCTTCTACGACAAACCCGACACGGTGATGGTGTCGAGCGTTTTCGCCGAAGACGAGAACGCTCACGACGTCTCCCGCTACCAACTGAAGACCATGAAGGATTACATCGCGCGCACGCGGTGAAAGGACAACACATGAGCACCAATATCACTCGCGAGATCGCACACTGGTCCGACGGCAAGGGATTCGCCGGTACGAGCGGCAACACCGCCCCGGTGACGAACCCGGCCACCGGTGCCGTCACCGGTCAGGTCGCCCTCGCCAGCGTCGAGGACGCCCGCGCCGTCATCGACGCCGCCGCCGCCGCGTTCCCCGCCTGGCG
>NZ_JBLWIT010000011.1:0-5538 GCF_048381435.1 Rhodococcus mengyinensis
TTGAGCAGGTGGGCGATGCCGCAGGCGAATTCGACGACTTCCTGGCCGCGGCTGACTTCGCCGAGGGCGTCGGAGACGACCTTGCCGTGCTCGGCGGTGATGATTTCGGCGAGTTCGCCCTTGCGGGCGTTGAGCAGTTCCCGGAATGTGAAGATCACCTGGGTGCGTTTGGCGAGGGAGGTGTCGCGCCAGGCGGGGAACGCGGCGGCGGCGGCGTCGATGACGGCGCGGGCGTCCTCGACGCTGGCGAGGGCGACCTGACCGGTGACGGCACCGGTGGCAGGGTTCGTCAACGGGGCGGTGTTGCCGCTCGTACCCGTGAACGTCTTGTTGTCGAACCAGTGTGGGATCGCCCGAAGGGTGCTGTCGTTGTGTGTCATGAAGTGGGGTCCTGTCGAATGAGAAGAAGCTGGTGGTCTCGTCGGGAAAGCGGCACGATCGGCATCAGAAGATGGTGTATGTCTTGCGGACGGTTTCGGTGACGTCCCAGCGTCCGGACCATCCCGGAGGCAGGACCACGAAATCGCCGGCCGAGATCTCGACCTTGATGCCGGTCTCGTCGTCGGTGAGTGTGGCCTTGCCTTCGATGATGAAGCAGGTTTCGGTGTTGGGTCGGTCGACGACAGGCCAGCCGCCGGGCTGGCATTCCCAGATTCCGATCTGGGCGTCGGTGCCGCCGTCGACGGGCAGGGTGCGCAGCTGCGGGTCGCCGCTGTCGGCACCGGGTCGCTGGCCGGCGGGGGTCAGCTCACCGTTCACGACGGTGGAGGGCAGGTGGATCAGTGAAGCCATGTTCGATGTCTCCAGGAATCGGTCGAGGGGATGTCAGTGGGCGCCGGTGAGCTTTTCCAGCAGCGCGGACACCTTGGACGGTTTGTTGGTGACGCGCTCTTCGAGGTCCGCGGTCGCGGCGGCTCGCAGTCCGGCGTTGACCCCGAACCATCGGAAGGGTTCGACCTCCCATTTGGGGGAGTGGTGGTTGACCACCGGGAGTGAGTTCAGGTCGTCGCGTTTGTCGAGGATGAGGTTGCGCAGGATGCGGCCGGCGAGGTTGCTGGTGGCGACCCCGTCGCCGACATACGGTCCGGCCCAGGCCATTTTGTTGTTCTGGTCGTAACCAACCGAGGGGAACCAGTCGCGCGGAACACCGAGTGGGCCGCCCCACCGGTGGGTGATCGGTACGTCCTTCAGTGTCGGGAAGAACTCGTGCATCGTGTCGATGATCTTCTCGTGAATCTTCTCGTCGACGTCGAACGACGGGTGGACCTTGGACCGGAAGTGGTACGGCGCCCCGCGCCCGCCGAAGACGAGGCGGCCGTCGTTGGTCGGGTGGGCGTAGATCCGCAGGTTCCGCATGTCGTTGAACGCGGTTCGGCCGTCGAGGCCGAGTTCCAGACGGACCTCGTCCGGCAGCGGGGCGGTCGCGACGACGAGCGAGTACAGCGGCGCCACATTGCGCCGGTAGTCGGGGAATTCGGGGGTGAACGCTTCGGTGGCGCGGATGACGACGGATGCGGTGACCGACCCGTGCTGCGTCCAGACGATGCCCATGCCGATCTCGTCGACCGCGGTGTCCTCATAGATGACCCCGCCGCGCTCCTCGACCCAGCCGGCGAGACCGCGCACCAGCTTGTCCGGGTGCAGCAGGGCGCAGTGCTCGGTGTAGATACCGCCGAGCACACCGGCTGCGTTGACCTTCTCGCGCGCGGCGTCGGCGTCGAGCAACTGCCACTGCCCGTGGGTGCCGAACCTCTCGGCGCCATCGACGGTCGCCTTCGCCCGTGCCCATTGCGCCTGGCTGCGGGCGAGGGAGACGAATCCGTCGCGGGAGTATTCGCAGTCGATCTTCTCGGCCGCGACGACGTCGCCGATCTCGCTGACCGTTTCGTTCATCGCCGCCTGCAGATCCAGGGCGGCGCGATGCGAGTACAGCTGTTCGACGCGGCCGAGCGACACCGGGAAGATCGAGGACGCCCACCCACCGTTGCGTCCCGAGGCGCCGAAGCCGGCGTATTCCCGTTCGAGCAGAACTACTTTCAGCGTCGGGTCGGCCTGCAGCAGATAGTAGGCCGCCCACAGTCCGGTGAACCCGGCACCGACGATCGCCACGTCGGCGGTGATGTTGCCGGGCAGCGTGGGCCGCCGGGATGTGTGCTCTCGGTCTTCGCGCCACAGGGGTGTACCGTCTGCGGCACCTGACACACCGCGCTCCGCGCGGGCGTTACTGACCACCATTTACAGCCTCCAGCCGTTCGTTCGTTCGTGCGTCGAAGTCCAGTGTCGTCTCAGCGTGTGAGCCCCGACATACTCCGGATTTACAGACATATAGCTGGCGGCTGTACTTTTGTATGAGGAGGTGAAGGCCGATGATCTCCGTCGATCAGCTGGCCGCGATCCCATCGCTCGGCCTGCGATATCTCGCCGGTGAGAGCGGCGGCGCGAGGCTGGTGACCTGGGCGCATGCCTGTGACCTGCCCGATCCGTGGTTGTGGTTCGAACACGGTGATCTCGTCATGACCACCGGCGGCGGGCTGCCTCACGGCGACACGGAGCAGTCCGAGTGGATGGCGCACCTGATCGACAGCCAGGTCAGCGCCCTGGTGATCGCCCGCGGCCCCGGCACCCCGGATGTCACGCCGGCACTGCTCGAAGTCGCCGAAAGTCGCGGATTCCCCGTGCTCTCGGCAAGTTTCGACCTGCAATTCGTCGCGCTCGCGCGCACCGTCATCGAAAGTGCCGTCGAATCCGAACGACAGCGCCTGTCCACCATCACCCGCCTGTACGACGTGTACTGGCAGGCCCTGCACGCACGCGGCACCTTCGGGGACCGGATCTCCGCGCTCGAAGGGACCACCGGATGGGCTCTCGAGGTCCGCGATCACGGTGCCGGCGGCGAGGTCATTGTCAGCGGACGCCTGGCTCTCCACGAGCGGAGCGGCCACGCGGATCCTGCGGCCGACCACGTCGAAATTCCGATCCCGGGGGCAGGAGAAGTGGTGCTGTCGGCCAGTCCCGGCCGGGTCCCCGTCAACGACCGCCCGCTCCTGCAGCACCTCGGGGGCCTGATTGCCCTCGAACTCGAACATGATGCCGCTCAACGCGACCGTCTCCGTGCGTCCGGGGCGGACTTGCTCGTCGGCCTTCTCGACGAAACCATCACCTTCGCCGCCGTGTGGCCCGAACTGCGCCACCGCGGGATGACCAATGGGGTGGTCGTCGCCTGCTGGAGCACCCCGAACGCCGACCCACTTCATCACGAGACCATCCACCTGCAGGTCTGTCTGCAGCAGTACGCACCGCTGCTGTTGCCGCGCGCGGCGTTACTCATCGGGGTGGTGCCCCGCGATCTCGACCTGCTGGCGACGATCAGCGCCAAGCTCGCTCCGGACTGTGCGGTCGGGGTCAGCAGCACTCTGACCGCCAATTCGAGTGTCGCCGAGGCGGCCCGGCAGGCACAGCTCGCCGTGGCCCGCGCTCATGAGCAAGACCAGACGGTCAATGTCTACGGCGAAGACATCGACGACGTCGGGTTTCTGCCCCGCAGCATGGAAGACACCCGGAGGTTGGTCCGCACCACCCTCGGCCCGCTCATCGTTCATGACAAGAGCAACGAGGGTGAGCTGGTGACCTCGGTGCGCGTGTTCCTCCGGAACGATGGCGCGTGGCAGAAGAGCGCCGACGAGTTGAAGATCCACCGGCAGACCCTCGTCTACCGGCTGCGCCGCGTCGAGCAACTCACCGGCTTGAAGCCGACCTCCACCGAAGGCTCGGCGATGTTCTGGCTCGCCCTGTCCGGTGCCGAGCGAGCGAAACTCGATCTCGACGAGTTGATCGACTGAATGGAACACCAGATGGGCTGGTCCGTCACGGACCAGCCCATCTGGTGTTCAGGTGCTACCTCGAAGCTCAGGAGCTGATGCTCTCCGTGGCCACCCCGGATGCGTCAGGTCCGCTGTCGTGGGCGGCCGGCGCCACCTGTGTGGAGGCGCGGGTCTTCTTCTTGACGAAGTAGACGATCGTCAGCACCACCCACACCGCGATTCCCTGCATCAGTTCGATCCGATTGGCTTCCCGGAAACCCATGCTGACCAGTACCGCGACGATGGCCACCGTGACCAGGATCGGAAGGCCCGGGTAGAGCCACATCCGGAACTCGAGGGAGCCGGGGTTCTCCTTCTCCCACCGTCGACGCAGGCGCAGCTCGGAGATGCAGATCATGAAGTACACGAACAGGAACACCGCACCGGAGGCGTTGATCAGGAACAGGAACACCGTGTCCGGGAAGATTGCCGCAAGGACCACGCATCCGTAGCCGATGACGGTGCACGACAGGATGCCCTTGACCGGCACGCCACGCTTGTTGGTCGAGGTCATCCACGCCGGTGCGTCACCGCGGCCGCCCATGACGAACAGCAGCCGGGAGGAGGTGTAGAGCCCGGAGTTGAGGACCGACAGCACCGCCACCAGGATGACAAGGTTGAGCAGGTCCGCTGTGCCGGGGATTCCGATCCGGTCCAGGGCGGCGACGAACGGAGACTCGCCCGGTACTACCGAATCCCACGGCACGATCACCGCGATCAGGAACGTGGAGATGACGAAGAACGCGAGGATACGGAAGACGACGGAGTTGACGGCCTTGCGGATCGCCTTGGCCGGTTCCGCCGACTCGGCGGCGGCGATGGTGACGACCTCGACACCGGTCATGGAGAAGATCACCACGACCACGCCGATGAACAGGGTGGCCAGCCCGTTCGGGAGGAGCCCGCCATGGTTGGTCAGGTTGGAGAAGTCGATGCTCGCGCCGGGCCAGAGCCCGAAGACGAACAGTGCGGCGACCGCAATGAAAGCGACGATAGCGACCACCTTGATGCTCGCGAACCAGTACTCGGCCTCACCGAACGCGCCCACCGAGAGCAGGTTGACCGCGGTCATGATGACCATGAGGGCAGCTGCGATAGCCCACACCGGCAGCGAAGGAATCCATTTGTTGATCATCTGACCGCCGACGACGGCCTCGAATCCGACGACGATGACCCAGAAGTACCAATACAGCCACCCGGTTGAAAACCCCGCCCACTGAGGTTGCCCCCTTGGAGTGGACACCCCTGACAATGGTTCTAGGAGAGCCAGGAGGGATGTCGAGGTGGGACGCCAGTCTCTGTACACGGAGGAATTCCGGAAAGACGCGGTCGCATTGTACCGCGCGGCCGACGGTAAACGCACGTACGCGGATGTGGCCGCGGATGTGGGCGTCAGTGGCGAGACGCTACGGACGTGGGTCCGCAAGGACACCGCCCGTAACGCGCGGTCGCAGGACTGCAGTACCGGCGCCGACGGGACCGAGGCGGACGAGCTCGCGCGCCTGCGGGCGGAGAACGCCCGGCTACGGGGTGCGGAAAAGGAATGGCAGCTCGAACGCGAGATCCTGCGCCGGGCAGCCGCGTATTTCGCAAAGGAGGTGAAGTGAAGACCCGCCGCTGGGACTTCATCTCCGACCATCGCGCCGAGTTCGGCGTGCAGCGGCTGTGCCGGGTGCTC
>NZ_JBLWIT010000012.1:0-46451 GCF_048381435.1 Rhodococcus mengyinensis
CCCCGCCAAAATCTCCGGCAACAACCGCACCAACACACCCACCCCACCCCGCACCGGCACCAACACACCCCGCTCACCCGAACCCAACACATCCAGCCCGGCGAGCGGCGCATCCGGTGCCCCGATCGCGGCGGCGAGAATGTGGGCGACACGCTGCGCGTCGCCGGGACCGTGCACGTCGACGGTCCAGGACCCGTCGCGGTCGTCGACCTCCACGACCATCCCGTCGCCGCGGGAGTCCCATCGCTTCACGACGGCGACGGCACCCTCACCGATGCGCTCGACGCCGAGCGGTTCCCGCATGCCGCCCGCCACCGGCCAGGAGTCCGCCGCGCCATCTTCGGAAACGAGGTACCGGTGCCGTCGGGATCTTCGCAGTTGCAGACCCACGTGCCGTGTCAGCGCGTCGAACGTGAGTTGCGGTGCGAGGGAAAGCCTCACGGGTGTGGTGGACCCGTGCGACCGATGCCCGACCAGCATATCTTCGACGGCGGTGCGGCTGTGCCAGTACACCGCCAGCGCGGCGAGCAGAACGGCGTCGGGACCACCACCGCTGCGGCGTGCGAGCCGCACGAGCGCGCCGTCGGCGGGAATGGTGAACGAGCCGAGTTTCTCCCCTTCGGCGATCGGTCCGGGCGGGGTCTCGTGTCGCGGCGCTCCGGCGAGCAGGTGCTCCCAGTAGCGGCGGTCGTCCGCCCACGCGGCGCTCTCGCGGTATCGCGCATCCGCGGTCAGCGGGACGGAGGGCGACACGAACGGCCGGGACTCGGGCGGCGAGGTGGGAGCGGCGTCCCCCGTCTCGTAGGCCTCGGCGGCGCGGCGGACGATCGCCGTCATGCCCGGTTCGTCGTTCACCAGCCGGTGGTAACGCTGGAACCATCCGTATCCGCCGTGCGGCAGCCGGAACAGGACGTGCACGTACAGCGGTCCGGTGCCGGGGTCCATGGGCCGGTTCAGCTCGTGATCGATCCACGTCGTCACGAGTCGGCCGGGATCGTCGGACCCGGCGGCGTCGAGGACGTCCGGGCCGGTCACCGCGGCGCCGGTGACCTGGCCGGGTTCCGGGCCGTCGAGCACGAAAGTACTGTGCAGGCCGGTGCATTCGGCCAACGTCTTCTGCAGTGCCCGGCAGAGTCGGTCTTCGTCGAGCGGCCCGTCGAGTTCGAGATACTGACCGAAGGAGGCGTCGTGTGCCCCGGCACGGAGCACCGCGAGTTGGTCGTAGGTGAGGGGCAGCACCTCACCGGTACTCATGGAATCCTCGCCCGGTCTTACGCCCGAGATAACCGGCCTCGACCAGGGCGACGAGCGACTCGGGCGGGCGGTAGTGGTCGTCACCGGTCAATTCGCGCAGCGCGGTCATCGTGTCGTGGACGTTGTCCAGGCCGATCAGATCCGCGGTCCGCAGTGGTCCCATCGGATGGCCGAGGCAGCCTTCGAACAACGCATCGGTGGTCTCCGCGTCGGCGATACCGTCGCCGAGCGCGGCTGCCGCCTCGGCGATACACAGCATGAGGACACGGTTGAGCAGGAATCCGGGTCCGTCGCCGACAACGATGCCGGTCTTGTTCAGGGAGGCGAGAAGCGCCAGCGCACGGTCCAGCGACTGCGGCGACGTCCGCGGCCCCCGCACCACCTCGACGGTGTCCTTGAGCGGAGCGGGATTCATGAAGTGCAATCCGACAACCTGTTCCGGTCTCGTCGTACTGTCCGCGAGACGGTCGACGGGGATGCCGGAGGTGCACGACGCGAGTAGTGCGTCGGGTGCACACACACGGTCCAGTTCGGCGAAGACCTTCTCCTTGAGGTCGATACGCTCGGGAACGCATTCGATGACGACGGCAGCGTCCCGCAGATCGGTCATCTCCCCGGTCCAGTGCACCCGCGCGGTGACCTCGGCGGGTTTCGGACCACCGGCCCGGCCGAGGAGTATCGCCAGCCGCAGCGAGTCGCGCATCCGCGACCGGGCCTGGTCGACAGCCTGCGGGTCGGGGTCGACGACGATCACGTCGTGGCCGGCCTGCGCGAGACATTCGGCGACCCCTGCGCCCATGGTTCCCGCCCCCACCACACCGACGCTCATCGCGCTGCCAGCGGTCATCGCACTGCCTCCGTGGTGAAGCCGGTGTCGTCCTGGTGCACGTACTCCATCGCCACCTCCTGGGTGGGCAGGTCGGGATGAGCCACGAGTCCGGTCAGCAGCCGCCGGAGGTCGGTGAGCATCGCGGTGGCCGTGGTCCGGTCGAAGAGGTCGGTGGCGTAGTCGAGTTCGAGGGTCAGTGCTGTGGGGCCGCGGGTCCACGACAGCCCGAGTTCGACGGGTGACAGGTCTGCCCGCTCGGGATTGTCGTCGCGCTCCCCGTCGTAGCGCACCGGGAAGTGCTGCGCCGCCGTGTCGGCCGCGCGACTGTCCGAAGACAGCTCCCGGCGTACGGTCTCCACCAGTTCCGGGTAGGTGGGGTCGCCGGACAGGTCCACGGCCACGATCCGCGGGGATGCCTCCGGCCCTGCGGCCGTGCCCACCGCCACCTCGTCCTGCGCCGTGTACCAGGCGAGGAGCGTGAGCCAGGCGGCGAGCAGTTCCGGGCGGCCCGGCTGTCCGTCGAGCGTCGCCGTGACCCGTGCGGTCGAATAGCGCAGCGGTTCCGCACCGTTCGAGGGCTGCCGCGGCCGATCCGCCGGGACCAGGGGCGGTGCCACCAATCGCGGCGCCGGCGCCGGCGCCGCGTCGGCCAGGAACACGGAAATGGGTTGTGTACGCGGAGAATCCGCGACACCGTCGAGGATGCGAACGTACTCGGCGCACAACGCGGCGGCAGTCTGCTCGGTGAACAATTCCGTGCTGAACTCGAGCCCGGCCGCCATGCCGTCCTCGCCGCCCCGCTCCGTGGTGACGAGGGTGAGATCGAACTTGGCCGTGCCGGACGGCACCCCGCCGAACGCGATGGCCGCGGGATCCTCCTGGTCGAACAGCGTCTCGGTGAGTCCTTGCTGCGACTGCAGCGCCGGCAGTTCCTGGTGGACGTGGCAGACGTCGAACAGGGGTGTCCGGCTCAGGTCCCGGTCGCCGGTGAGTGCGGTGACGACGCGGTCGAACGGGATCTCCTGGTGTTCGAGGGCACCGAGCACCACATCACGCACGCGTGCGCACAACTCCGCGACTGTCGGGTCCCCGGACAGGTCGGCGCGCAGCGCCACCGTGCTGTTGAAGTACCCGATCATGCCGGACAGTTCCGGCCGGTTGCGTCCGGTCGTGGGTGTCCCGACCACGAGGTCGCGCTGGCGGCTGCGGCTCGCCATGACGAGGTAGAACGTGGAGAGCAGTACCACGAACAGCGACACGGACTCCCTCCGCGCCACGGCCCGCAGCCTCCGTGTCAGGTCCTCGGAGACGGTGAACGTGTGGAACGCGCCGGTGAAGTTCTTCCGCTCCGGGCGCGGGAAGTCGGTGGGCAGCCGGAGCAGCGGAACGTCCTCCAGGACGGTTCTCCAGTATTCGAGTTCGGAGTCGAGCGCGGCGCTCGCGATCAGTTCCCGCTGCCACAGGGCGTAATCCCAGTACTCGATGGGGAGCGGGGCGAGATCGGCGCGGCGACCGGCTCGGCGTGCCGCGTACAGGGCGGGCAGTTCCTGCTCGAAGATCCGCGGCGAACCCCCGTCGTTGACGGAATGGTGGGTGGTGACCTGCAGGACGTGCTCGTCGGGGCCGATCCTGATGAGCAGTGCCCGCACCAGCGGGTCGGCGGCCAGGTCGAACGGCGCCACCGCGACCTCGTGTACGAGTGCCCGGGCCGCGGCCACCGGATCCGGTTCGCCCGACACGTCGGCGGTGCGGAAGAAGTCGCCGAGGGATTCGCGGATCCGCAGTTCCGGCTCCCCGTCCACCTCGACGTAGTTGGACAGCAGCACCCGATGCCGTGCGGCGAGATCGTCCCACATGCCCCGGACGGCGGATTCGTCGATCGGACCGTGCAATTCGCTGACCATCGGCAGGTTGTAGATGGTCGTCGCGGCGTCGAGTTGGTGATGGAACCACATGCGTACCTGACCGAACGACATCACGTGCCGCCCCCGCGGCACGATCGGGGGCAGCCCACCGGACGCGGACGTGCCGGCCGCGAGGAGTGCGGCGAAGTCTGCGACCTTCGGCCTTTCGTAGAGGTCGATGAGTTTGGGCCGGACCCCGTATCGGTCCGACACCCGGTCGACGAGTTGCATGCCGATGAGCGAGTTTCCACCGAGGTCGAAATAGTCGTCGTCGGCGCCGACGTCCCTTTCGCTGTGAAGCAACTCGCGCAGTGTCGTCTGCAACCAGTCGAGGCTGTCTTCCGGCGCGGCCGTCGCCGATTGCGGGCTCGGTTCCGCCGACGGATTGTCCGGGGCGTCGGCCCAGTCGGGTCGACCCGGGAGGTCGAACCAGCACCGCGAACCGCGCAGTGGGTGTCCGGGTAGTCGCACTCGCCAGGCGGAGTCGTCACCGCGGTCGACGGCTGCCCAGTCGAGGTCGATTCCGCGCTCGTACAGCCCGGCGAGGAGGTGTGTGACCGCGTCGGACGTGTCCGGCGCGCGGAGTATGTCGGCGTCCGGGGTGTCGCGGAGGGCATCGGCGAGCAGTGCCCCGAGGCGTCCCTCCGGGCTCGGCTCCACGAAGACGACGGGTCCGTCCGCGAGCATGCCCTTCGCGACGGCGACGAGCCGGTCCGTGTCGATCGAGGGGTCCGCGGCCGCGGCGGCGATGTCGGCGGCCTCCACCGCCGACAGTGTGTCCCGCACATACCGGGCCGCGTACCGGGACACGCCACCGCTGAGGACGGCGTCGACGGTGACCCCGGCGGCGCGGAGGTCCCGGTGGACGGCGATCTGGCCGGCGAGGAGGTCCGCCTCGTCGCCGGTGGCGGGAAGCTCCGACGGCAGGCTGCGGCCGCGCAGTGCGGGTGGCATCCGGTCGGGTGACAGCAGCAACGCCACGGCGGGGCGTTGCCGGGTGGGCGGTGCGGAGTCCTCGCCGCGGGCACCCAGTTCGGCGGCGCGCGCAGCGAGCGACTGCGAGAGTTCGGCAATGCTGCGTGCGTGCACCGCCACCCGGTGGTCGTGGTGCGGGCGACCGCGATTGAGGGTGAACACCACATCGTCGAGGTCGTGCCCGCGCACGGCCGTCGCCAGTTCGGCGCACAGCGTCGCGAGGGCGCCCACGCTCTTCGCCGACACCCCGACCAGCCGAGCCGTCGTGCCCGCGCGGGATCCGGCGGCGCGCTCCGGCGGCTGTTCCACCACGCAGTGTGCGTTGATGCCGCCGAGGCTGAACGAACTCACCCCGGCCCGCCGAGGTCCGGTCTCGTCGCTCCACGTCCGGGCCTCGGTGACCACCTCGATTCCGTTGCCCGCGAGGTCGACTCCGCCGGTGGGTCGGTCGAAGTGCAGCGACGGGTACAACTCGCCGAGCTCGACACTCAGGATCGCCTTCACGAGGCCGGACACCCCGGCGGCGTGGTCGAGGTGACCGATGTTGGTCTTCACCGAACCGATCGGCAGGACGCCGGAACGGTCCCGGAACGCGGTCGTGATCCCTTCGAGTTCGACCGCGTCGCCCAGTGGAGTTCCCGATCCGTGGGCCTCGAGGTACCCGGCATCGTCCGGGGTGAGACCCGCCTTCTGCCAGGCCCGGGAGATGACGGCCACCTGCGCCCGCGCGCTCGGGGAGCTGATGGTTGCGGACGAATGACCGCTGGACACCGTTGCGGTGCCACGGATCACGGCGTGGACCGGGACGCGATCCGCACGGGCGCGGGCCATCGTGGTGAGGAGAAGCGCCGCCCCACCCTCCCCGACCGCGGTGCCGTCCGCGTTCGCGTCGAACGCGCGGCAGCGCCCGCCGGGTGACATCAGTTCCGCGGATCCCTCGGCCATGTCCGCGCGGAGGCCGTTCACGCGCAGACTGACTCCACCCGCGAGGGCGAAATCGGCGTCACCCGACCGCAGCTCCCGGCAGGCGTGGTGCACCGCGATCAGCGACCCGTTGCACCCCGAATCGACGGCGTAGCAGGGTCCGGTGAGGCCGAGCTGGTACGCGATCCGGGCCGGCACGGCGAACGGAACGTTGCCCAGTGTGCTCAGCACGCCCGGTTCCGCCCACATCGCCGGATACGTCGAGGTGGCGGCGCTGAACACCACCGCCGTCGCGCTGTCGCGGAACTCGGCCACCGAATAACCGGCGTCCTCGACCGCCTGATACGCGAGGACCAGTGCGAGACGCTGCTGCGGGTCGATCAGCGACGCTTCCCGTTTCGACAGGGTGAAGAAGGTGTAGTCGAACGTGGAGATGTCCTCGACGAAACCCATCGCGTGGTAGTGGGAGGGAGGTCCCAGCCCGGTCGCCTTTGCCCGTGACCGCGACAGCGGGCGCACCGAGTCCCGGCCCGCCGCGAGATTGGCGCGGAACTCCGCCAGGTTCGCGGCCTCGGGGTAGCGCGCGGCGATGCCGACCACGGCGATGTCGTCGTCACCCGGTGTGGGATGTCGCACGCTCACGGTTGTCTCCTCCCTGCTGGTCAGAACTCGTAGGTGGCGGGCGCGGACGCCTCGCTCGTGTCGGTGGACTGCGCAATCGCCTCGGCCTGCGCCGCCACGGTGACGAGGTCGAACAGCTGGCCCACCCGCAGAGCCCCGGGCCACTGTTCGTCGAGACGACGCTGCAGTTCCACGACGCGATGCGAGTTGCCGCCGACGTCGAAGAACCCGTCTTCGGAACCGAAGTCGTCGTGGCCCAGCACGGCCGCCCAGTGTTCGGCGACCGACCGTTGCAGCGCGGTCCAGCGTTGCCGCGACTCGCCGCGCGCAGGCTCCGTCTCGGAGACGAGCGTGCGCAGCGCGTTCTCGTCCACCTCGCCGTCCGGCGTTCGCGGGACCGCGCCGAGTGCGACGAACCGCGTGGGGACCGATCGGGCGTCGAGCCGTCCGGCGCTGAACTCCCGCAGGTCTTCGGCCATCGGGAGCACGGCCGCCGCGGCCGCCGGGACCCAGAAGGCGGTGACACCGGTCGCGGTTGTGAGGACCACCGCTTCGCGGACCGCCGGGTGACTCTCCACGACGTCGGTGACCGACCGTGCCGGAGATCCGGTGGCGCCGACGCTCAGCAGTCGTCCCGACCGGTTCCACCGCGCGAGTGCGCCCGTCCGGACCATCCGGGAGCCCGGGGCGCCGAACGGATTCGCCACGAACGTCGTGGCCGCCACCCGCGCCGAGGCGTGGTGGTCCCGCGTATCGGCCACGTACACCGCACCGGTCACGCCTTCGGGGGTGAGCTGCAACCGGGGATCGAGCACGACGGTCTCGGCCGCCGCACTCCACTCGCGAATCCGGGTGAGTTCGTCCGGGGCCAGCACGTCGACGTCTCCGACGGCGACACTCGGATCCGCGACGACTGCGGTGAGGATCCTGGTGAACCGATCGGCCAGGGCCTGCGCGGTCGCCGCATCGAAGAGGTCGGTGGCGTAGGTGAATCCCGCGGTCATCCCTTCCGGTGTTCCGCACTCGTCGTACTTCTCCCGCACCGTCAGCTGCAGGTCGAAGAGCGACACCTCCACGTCGGGTTCGAGGACTTCGGCCTCCAGGTGCGGGAGGGCGAGGTCGGGGTGTTCGGTGTTTCGGAACTCGAGCAACACCTGGAACAGGGGTGAATGCGACTGGGAGCGAGGCGGGTTCAGCGCTTCCACCACCCGCTCGAACGGCACGTCCGCGTGGGCGTAGGCCGCGAGGTCGGTCTCGCGGACCCGGGTGAGCAGTTCGTCGAAGGTCCCCGACACGTCGGTGCGCAGCACGAGGGTGTTGACGAACATTCCCACCACGTCGTCGAGGACGGCCTCGCCGCGGCCGGCGACCGGCGACCCGATCACCACGTCGCCGGTACCGCCCGACCGTGCGAGTAACACGGCGAGCGCCGCGTGCACGACCATGAACACGGTGCACCGCCGGGTCCGCGCCAACGCCACCGTGTCCCGGTGCAGGTCGGCGCCGATCCCGAACGTCACCCGGTCGCCGGCGGCAGAGCGCCGCGGCGGGCGGTCACGGTCCGTGGGCAGGTCGGTCACGGCCGGCGCATCGGCGAGAGCGGATCGCCAGTAGTCCAGTTGCCGCGAGAGCAGGGAGTCGGCGTCGTCCTCCGAACCGAGGAGTTCTCGCTGCCACACGGCGTAGTCGGGGTACTGCACCGGCAGCGGCTCCCATCCCGGCGCACAGCCCTCGGACCGCGCGGTGTAGGCCGTCATCACGTCGCGGGCGAGCGGAACCATCGAGAACCCGTCGGCCGCGATGTGGTGCACCACGACGACGAGGACGTGCTCCCGGTCGCCGAGTTCGAACAGCCTTGCCCGCATCGGGACTTCGGTGGCGACGTCGAAACCCGCGGACACGAGTGCCGAGATCTGTTCGCGTACCGGATCGTCGGACGTCGACACGGTGAGCTGCGCGACGTGGCCCGCACCGACGATCACCTGGGTGGGTCCCGATTCGCCGTACGGGTACCGGGTGCGCAGCGATTCGTGCCGGTCCACCACGTCGGCGAGGGCGGCGGTCAGTGCGTCGACGTCGAGGTCACCCGACAGCCGGACGATCATCGCGACGTTGTACGCGGGCGAGGACGGGTCGAACTGATTGAGGAGCCACATCCGGTGCTGCGCCCAGGACAGCGGCACCGGGTCGGGGCGCCGGGGCACCGTCACCGCGGGCCGGGCGTCGCCGCCCGCGCTCTCGCGCGCGATCCGTGCCGCGAGCGCCCGCACGGTCGGGGTCTCGAACACGTCCCGCACACCGACGTCCGTGCCGAGCGCGGAGTTGATCCGCGCGACCACCTGCGTCGCGGTCAGGGAGTTGCCACCGGACGCGAAGAAGTCGTCGTCTGCTCCGACGACGCCGGTGCCGAGAACCTCGGCGAACACGTCGGCCACCGCGGACTCGAACGGTGTGCCGGGTGCACGGAAGATGCGGGGCGCGAATTCGGGGTCCGGCAGTGCGTGCCGGTCGACCTTGCCGTTGGCCCCGAGCGGCAGCCGGTCGAGGACCGTCACCGAGGCCGGCACCATGAAGGGTGCGAGCACGGATCCGGCGAACTGCAGCACCTCGGTCGTGTCGAGGTCCGCGCCGTCCTCCGCGGTGACGTATCCGGCGAGGACCGCCTCGGCCGCGGGCGTGCGGCGCACCACGACCACCGCCTGCGCGACACCGGGGCAGCGGGTGAGCGCCGCCTCCACCTCCCCCGGTTCGACCCGCTGGCCACGCAACTTGACCTGGAAATCGTTGCGGCCCCAATATTCCAGCCGGCCTTCCTTCGTCCACCGCATCAGGTCGCCGGTGCGATACATGCGTGAGCCCGGGTGGTCGAACGGGTTCGCCACGAACGAGGCCGCGGTGGTTCCTGCCCGCCGGTGGTAGCCGCGCGCCAGACCCTCCCCCAGCACGTACAGCTCACCCACCACACCGACCGGCACCGGACGCAGCCACTCGTCGAGGACGAGTTCGCGGACACCGCGCATCGGGTGACCGATCCGCACGGGGTCGCCGGGTGTCATCGGGTCGCCGATGTTCGACATCACCGTCGTCTCCGTCGGGCCGTAGCCGACGAGCAGGGTGCGCCCGGACGCCCAGCGGGCCAGCAACTCCGGCGGGCAGCGTTCGCCGCCGACGACGAGCGCGCGGAGCAGGCGCAGACCCCGCGGGTCGATGGTGGCCAGGACCGCGGGGGTGGCGAACGCGTGCGTGATCCGCTCGGCCGCGAGCAGTTCCGTCAGTGCGGCGCCGCCGTACACGTGCGGCGCCGCGATGACCAGTCGCGCACCGGCACCGAACGCCATGAGGTATTCGAGCATCGTCGCGTCGAACCCGGGTGACGCGAGATTCAGGACGCGCGAGGCATTCGTCGTCGCGTACCGGGCGCGCTGATCGATCGTGAAGTTCTGCAGCCCCGCATGGGGGATCACGACGCCCTTCGGTGCCCCCGTCGACCCGGACGTGTACATCAGATACGCCGGATGGCCCGGTCGCAGCGGTACGACCCGGTCGTCGTCGGTGATCGGATGGGATTCCCATCGCCGCGTCGGACCCGGATAGTCGAGGAGCAGCCACTCCACACCGTCGGGCATCCGGTCGCGCTGTTCGGCGACCGTGAGTCCCGCCACCGCCCCGCAGTCGGCGAGGATGTCGGCGATCCTCCCCGGCGGCAGATTCGGATCCACCGGGACGAACGACGCACCCGACTTCGCCACCGCCCACACCGACACCACCAGTTCCACCGACCGGACGAGCCCGATCGCCACGTGGTCCTCCGGTCCGATTCCGCGGCGGATCAACACCCAGGCCAGGCGGTTCGACCAGTCGTCGAGTTCGCGATACGACATGACCGCGTTGCCGTAGGACAGCGCGACGGCGTGCGGGTCCCGGGCGGCCGCGGCGGAGAGGATCTCCGGCAGCAGCCGGGTCGTGCCGGTGGGCCGCCCGCGCACCGGGACGAGGGCCTCGCGTTCGCCGGGCGACAGCAGATCGAATCGGGCCAGTGGAATGTCCGGGTCGGCGACCACCGCGTCGAGGAGCCGCACGTATCGTTCGGCGAACTTGCGGGCGGTCGCGGCGTCGAAGATGTCGGTGGCATAGGTGAATCCGGCGCTGATTCCGGCGGGTTCCCCGCCCTCCCCGAATCGTTCGGCCAGGGTCAGCTGCAGGTCGAACGTGGAGACGGAGACACCGAGGTCGATCTCCTCCACGTCCAGTTCCGGAAGGCTCGGAGTGGGCCGCACGACGTCCTGGAATTCGAACAGGACCTGGAACAACGGCGCGTGGGCCGTGGTGCGCGGCAAAGCGAGCGCCTCGACCACCCGCTCGAACGGCACCTCCGCGTGCGCGAACGCCTCCAGATCGCAGTCCCGCACGGCGGCGAGCAGCGCGGTGAACGAGTCGGCGCCGTGGACGGGGGTGCGCAGTGCCAGGGTGTTGACGAACATCCCCACCACGTCGTCGAGGACGGCCTCGCCGCGGCCCGCCACCGCGGATCCGATCACCACATCGGTGGTGCTTCCCAAGCGGGACACCAGGACCGCGAACGCGGCGTGCGTGACCATGAACACGGTCGCATCGTGTTCGCGGGCAAGGGCCACCACCTTCCGGTGCAGGCGGTCCCCGATCTCGAACGACTCCCGCGCGCCGGCGAGCGACCGGTGTTCGGGACGTGCGCGGTCCATCGGCAGGTCCGTCACCACCGGCGCGTCGGCGAGCGCGGAATGCCAGTACCCGAGCTGGCGGGACATCAGGGAGCCGGGATCGTCCTCCGATCCGAGCAGCGCCCGCTGCCAGATGCTGTAGTCGGCGTACTGCACCGGAAGCGGCACCCAGTCCGGCGCGTCCCCCCGCGCCCGGGCGGTGTACGCGGAGGTGATGTCGCGGGCCAGCGGGCCCAGCGACAGCGCGTCCGCCGCGATGTGATGGACCACAAGGGCCAGCGCGTGATCATGCGGACCGACCTCGAACAGGTGCGCCCGCAACGGAACCTGCGCGGTCACCTCGAAGCCCGCGGACAGCGCCGCCGCGAGCCGGTCCCGCAGGTCGCTCTCCCCCGACACCCTGACCGCGCGGAGGGCGGGCACCGCGGCCGACGCCGGGATCACCGACTGCACCGGCGTGTCCCCCCGCATCGGGAAGACCGTTCGCAACGCTTCGTGCCGGTCCACGACGTCCGTCAGCGCCGCGAGCAGCGCCGCGTCGTCGAGAGGGCCGCGCAACCGGAAGGCCGCCGCGATGTTGTAGGCGGGCGAGGTCGTGTCGAACTGGTCGAGGAACCACATCCGCGTCTGCGCGAGCGACACCGGCGCCGCCGCGGACCGGTCCGTCGCCACCAGCGGCGGCCGGTCCGCCGAGGCCGCCCGGCCCACCCGATCCGCCAGCGACCGCACCGTCCGCGCCTCGAAGACGTCGCGCACTCCCACACCCGCACCGAGCACACCCTGAATCCGCGCCACGACCTTCGCCGCGATCAGCGAGTTGCCGCCGAGCGCGAAGAAGTCGTCGTCGATCCCGACCGCGGGCACGCCGAGCAGCGCGGCGAAGATGACCGCGAGCGACTCTTCGACGGGAGTGCCCGGTGCCACGAATTCGGCGCGGGAAGCTGTGACGGGCGCCGGAAACGCCGCCCGGTCCAATTTCCCGTTGACGGTGAGCGGCAGCCGTTCGAGGATCGTCACCGACGCCGGGACCATATACGACGGCAGCGCGCCTCCGGCGAATTCCAGCACGGCCTCCGTGTCGACGATCGCACCCGCCTCGGGCACGACGTACGCCGCCGGTGCCGGGCCGGTCACCGGATCCTCGTGCAGGGTCACCACTGCCTGCGCGACCCCGTCGCACCGGCCCAGCACCCATTCGATTTCGCCGAGTTCCACCCGGAATCCGCGGATCTCGACCTGCAGGTCGTCGCGTCCGAGGTAGTCGAGACTCCCGTCGCGTCGCCACCGCACGACGTCCCCGGTCCGGTACATCCGGGCGCCCGACGCATCCGCGACGAAGCGGGCCGCCGTGAGCCCGGCGCGGCCCAGGTAGCCGCGCGCGAGTTGCGGTCCCGCCACGTACAGTTCGCCGGCCACCCCGACCGGCACCGGACGCAGCCGCGCGTCCAGCACCGACACCCGGAATCCCGGAATCGGCCGCCCCACCTTGCTCGTCCACGCGGTGGCGGCGAGTCCGCGGCCGAGCGGGAGGTGCGTGACGTGCACCGTCGTCTCGGTGATGCCGTACATGTTCACCAGCACGGGTGCGTCCTCGCCGTGGCGGGAGTACCAGCGTTCGAGTTGTCCGAAGTCGAGCGCCTCGCCGCCGAGCACGACGTAGCGCAGCGGCGGTGGGCTCGCGCCGTTCTCCGTATCGGTGGCCTCGATCAACTGCGAGAACGCCGTCGGCGTCTGGCTCAGCACCGTCACCCGCTCGCGGCGCAGCAGCGCGAGGAACGCGGCGGGCGATCGGGTGGTGTCGAAGTCGACGACGACGAGCGTCCCGCCGTGCAGCAGCGCGCCCCACAACTCCCAGACCGAGAAGTCGAATGCCGGGGAATGGAACATCGTCCACACGTCGGTGTCCCCGAACCGGAACAGATCCCGGGTGCTCGTGAAGAGCGAGACCACGTTGCGGTGCGACACCGCGACGCCCTTCGGCCGTCCCGTCGATCCCGACGTGTAGACGACGTAGGCCAACGAGTCCGGATCGACCGTTGGCCGTTCCGCGTCGGTCAGCGGGTCCGCGGAGATGCCGCCGGGATCCGTGTCCGTCGAATCGAGGAGCAGGACGGGGACGTCCGACGCCGGCAGCGCGCGTTCGGTGTCCCGGGTGGCCAGAATGCACACCGGGTCGGCATCGTCGAGGACGAGCGCCGACCGTTCACCGGGATGATCCGCGTCGATCGGGATGTAGGCGGCCCCGGCCTTGACGACCGCCACGAGCGCGACGACGAGCGCCGCCGAGCGCGGCATCGCAACCGCGACCGAGAACTCCGGGCCCACTCGCTGCGAGAGCAGTTTTCGTGCAAGCCGATTCGACCGGGCGTCGAGGTCGGCGTAACTCAGGCGCTCGCCACCCGACACGACCGCGGTGGCGTCGGGGGTCCGCGCTGCCCGGGCGGCGAACAGCTCACCGAGTGTCGTCTGCTCGGCGGTATCGGCCGGACGGGTCGACCAGTCCTCCAGCACAGCGCGTTCGGCCGGTTCGACCAGGTCGATGTCGCCGATCACGACGGACGGATCCGCGGCGGCGGCCTCGGCGGTCCGCACGAACCGCCGAGCCAGTCCCTCCACGGTGGCGGCGTCGAACAGGTCTGTCGCGTAGGAGAATCGGGCCGTCGTGTCCGACACCGTCACCCGCAGATCGAGGTCGCCGAGTTCTCCTCCGGGGTCCGAGAATTCGAGCAGCACCTGGAAGAGCGGTGCGCGCGACCCGGACCGCGGCGGGTCGAGCGCGTCCACGATGCGCCGGGCGGGCACGCCGCGGTGGGCGAACGCCTCCGCGTCGGCGTCCCGCACGGTGCCGACGTACTGGTCGACGCGATCCGAGCCGCGCACGTGGGTCCGCAGCACCACCGGGTCGGTGTCCGTCCGCCTGCCGATGACGACGTCGTCGGTACGGGCCGACCGTGCCAGCACCAGCGCCAGCACCGCATGGGTCACGGTGGCGGCGTCCGTGCGGTGTGCGGCGGCGAACGCGTCGAGCGTGCGCCGCAGATCCGGGTCGAGGGCGACGTCGACGGCGGCGCTGCGGTGGGACGGCCGTGCGGGCCGCGGGCGGTCGGTGGGCAGGTCCAGCACCGGGGGCGCGTCCGCCAGTGTGCGCGTCCAGAAGTCGAGCTGGGCCGTCTCCTCGTGGACGGTGGTGAGCGCGGCGTCCGCGTCGGCCGTGACGAAGTCGCCGAGCAGTTCCAGGAATTGCCGGTGATGCGCGCCGACCTCGTCGGCGTCGTACCGGTTGGGGTTGGCCAGGAAGTGGACGAAGGTCCGGACCGGTGTGCCGCTCCGGTACACGTTGACGAGCAGATCCTCGACCGGCCCGGATGTGACGATGTGGTATTCGCCGACGAGCGGCCCCAGAACGAGTTCCTGGTGAAAGAGCATGACGTTGACCATCGGACCCGACAGCGACTGCGCCGCAACGGCGCCCGCGTCGCGCCGGATGTCGCCGAGCCCGAAACGCTGGTGTCGCAGCGCGCCCATCAGGTCGAGTTGGACCCGCTCCATTAGTTGCCCCACCGTGTCCCCGGGGCGGATCCGCACGGGGAGCGGCACGACGCCCGCCACCATTCCGCCGGACCGTCGCAGGGTCGCGGTGGTGCGCGCCGACACCGGGATCTTCACGAGCACGTCCCGGTGTCCCGTCGTCCTCGACAGGTAGCAGGCGAACGCGGCGACGATCTTCGCGGTCCCGTGGGCGCCGGTGTCGCCGAGTGCGCGCTCCGCCGAGTCCGGCAGGGGCGCGGTGACGTCGGCGCTCGTGGCGACCGCGGGCCCCGTGCGTCGGGCCAGGCTCGATCCGGGTCCGAGGCCGTCGACCCGTTCGGCCCAGAACTGCCGGTCCGCGGCGAAGCGGGACGACGACCGGTACTGCTGATCGGCGTCGTACAGGTGCCGGGGGTCCACGGCCTCGTTGGGCGGCAATTCCCGGTCGAGCACCTCGGCGGTGTACCGGGCCGCGATGCGGTTGAGCATCGTCATCGCACCGTACCCGTCCAGGGCGACGTGGTGAATCTTGCTGTACCACAGATAGTGCGCGTCGCCGACGCGAAGAATCGACGATTCGACGAGGCGATCGCGCGTCGGATCCAGCGGGGTCTCGCAGTCGGCGCGCATCCATCGACGGGCGGCCTCCACCGGTTCGGCGTCCACGCGGAAGTCCATCAGGCCGATCGACCGGTCCGCCGACGGATCGACCAGTTGGAACGGCTGACCGTCCCGGTCGATCAACCGGAGAAACGGCGATCCGAATTCGTCGGCGGTCGCGACGGTGGCCTCGCGCAGGAGGTCGACGTCCAGGTCGCCGTGCACCTCCACGTACTGGGCGATGCACAGCGGCACGTCGGGGGCCAGTTGCTGGGCCAGCCACGCCTCGTATTGGGCCGACGACAGCGGGAACGGTGCTTCGGCGCTGCCGGCGGCCTCGGTATGGTGCTCACGCAACGCCACCACCTCCGCTGGGCAGCAGCCGGCGCAACGCCACCTCGTCCACCTTGCTGCTCGGTGCGAGCGGAAGGGCGCCGAGCGCGAGGAAGCGGTCGGGCACCGCCTGCGCGACGAGCCGCGCGGCGCAGTGCGCGATCAGGTCGCGTGGTGTGGGCAGTACGGTGGCCGCGGCCGAGGGCACCCAGAACGCGGTCAACACCGTCTCCCCGTGTTCGTCGGCGGTCGCGAGAACCACCGCCTGGTGGATCGCGGGGTGACTCTCCAGCACGGCCTCCACCGCGTGTCTCTCGACCCGGGCGCCGCGCACTTTCACCTGTCCGTCGAACCGGCCGCGGAATTCGATGTCGCCGTGCGGATCGACGCGTGCGAGGTCGCCTGTGTGATACATCCGCGCACCGGGCCGCGCCGCGAAGGGGTCGGCGACGAAGCGGGCCGCGGTGGCGGCCGGGCGGGACGCGTAGCCCTCGGAGATCTGCGGACCGCCGACGTACAGGTCCCCCACCGCTCCGTACGGCACCTCGACCAGTTTCGCGTCGAGGACGTAGGCCGTGCTCGCGCCCAGTGGTCTGCCGATCGGCGCGATCGAGGCGGGCACGTCGCGCACCGGATGAGCGAGGCAGCTGACAGTCGTCTCGGTGGGACCGTACTCGTTGCTCAGCGGGACCCCGGGCAGCACCGCACGATGTTGTTCGACGAGCGTGCCCGGAAGGGCCTCTCCCGCAAGCGTCACCAATCGCAGACGCTCGCGCAGCGGGGTGAGATGCGGCAGCAGCAGCCGGTAGAACGAGGGGGTCGCGACCAGGTGGGTGGTCTGCCATGTCCGGGCGAGCGCGGCGACGGCCTCGGCGTCCATCAGTTCGCGAGCGTCCGGGAGCACGCTGGTGCCGCCGGTGCACAACGCCCACAGGGTCTTCAGCAGGGAACCGTCCCACGTGAGGCGGAACGCGGAGAACGTGACGAGGTCGCCGTCGTCGTAGTCGTAGTTGCGGCCGTCGACCATGCTGGCGAGGTTGGCGCGGCTCGCGACGACGGCCTTGGGGACGCCGGTCGACCCGGACGTGGTGATCACGTAGGCGGCGGTGCCCGCGGGCACGTGTTCGGATAGATCGGCCGGTTCGGCGACGGGCCGGTGCTCGGCGTCCCGGTCGTGCAGTGCGGGAACACGTCCGACCGCGCTGCGGGCCAGGTCCCGGATCCACGCCGGCGACGTCTTCGGATCCGCGGACCCGAAGACGATGGCACCGCAGTCGATGTCGCCGAGGAGTGCGCGGAGCTGACCCACCGGATGTCCGGGCTCGATCACGCACCACGCCGCACCCAGCCGCAGCGCGGCGATCATCCCCACCACCGTCTCGACGCTCTGCCGCTGGTGGATCAGCACCACCTGCCCCGGCCGGACACCGAGGGCGGCGAGTTGCCGCGCCAGTGCCTCGCTCGCCGAATCGAATTCGCGATACGTCAGCGCCCGGTCGCCCACCACGATCGCGATCCGGCCGGGAACCCGCGCGCACTGGCGGAGGATCCCGGTCATCACCCCACCGTTCGCGACCACATCTGTCATGGCGCCACGTCTTCCGAGAGGACCACGACGTGATCGGCGTTCGGTGCTGAAGCACTGCGAACGTCATTGCACACCAGCAGCATCCGATCGGGGTTCGGGTCGACGACGTCGAAACCCGCGAATCGCAGCGTCACCAGCATCACCCGGTTGACGTCCGTCGGCACGAACTCGGCGAGCGCACGCCTGCCGTGGACGCGTGCCCGCTCGACGACGTGCCGGATCAGCGCCGTCCCGACCCCACGGGACATCACCCGGCACGACATCAGCAGCAGTTGCAGGACGGAATCGTCGCCGCGGATCTCCGAGACCGCGAGACCGATCGTGCCGTACCCGCCGAATCGGTCGCCGAGCGACGCCACGAGCACCTCGTGGTCGTCCGAGGCGCACAGCCGGCGCAGTTCGTCGATGCCGAAAGTCCGGCCCGTCGTGTTGAGTTGATGAGACCGGACGGTCAGTTCGTGGGCGCGTTCGAGATCGTCCTCGGCCGCCCGGCGGACCGTCATGACCAGTTCGAGCGACGCCAGGAACTCGGAGTTGGACCCGTGGAACTCCTGTTCGCTCACCTGACGGATCCGTTCGGCGCGATACAGCGACCTCCGCTGCCTCGCCTCCTCGGTGACGGCGGGCGGCGTCAGCTCGGGAAGGTCGGGGAACGACGCGATCTGCTCGGCGGGATAGCAACGCACCGGCGGAAGCGCCTCGGACACCTCGGCCCGCTCGACGGGATCGTTGTCGACGAACGCGATGGTGTCGAGACCCAGATTCAGTGTCTCCGCGATGCGGCGCACGGCCTCCGACTTCGGGCCCCAACCGACGTCGACGGCGCAGAACAGTTCCTCGATGCCGTGCATGCGCAGGTGTGCGGCGGCGGGTTCGTATTCGCCGCGGCTCGCCACGGCGTGCAGGATGCCGCGGCGGTCGAGCACGTCCAGGGCGCGGAGGGCGTCCGCCTTCGGCACCGGGGCGTCTTGTTCGAGGACGACACCGTCCCAGATGGTGTCGTCGAGATCCCAGACCACGCACTTGACCGTCTGCTCCATCGCGATCACTTCCCGTGCCCGGGTCGATCCGGCAGACGTCGGAGCAGTGCGCTGCTCCAGGCCGCGACCGGGCTGCTGTTCATGATCACGCAGTAGTCGCCGGGCACCTGCGCGGACGCCGCGCGCTCGAGGTTCGCCGCGACGTCGACGGATCCGAGGTGGCCGAACCGGGCCAGGTTGTCGCGGCAGACGGGGTCGATGGTGACGTCGAGTGCCTCCTGCCAGAACGTGAACGCACCGAGCGACAGGTTCTGCATGAGGAATACGCCGATCGCGTCCTGCTGCAGCCCGTTCCGGGCCAGCAGGTCCGCGTTGATCTCCGTGAACCGCTTCCGGCTCTCGACCGCGAGGCGGAACGAGTACGTGGGTTCGTCGGCGCATTCCTCGACCCAGTCTGCTTCGCGGACGTCGCGGTAGTCGATGTGGAACAGGTCGGCGTATTTTCCGTCGCTGCGGATCATCTGGTCGACGAGTTCGTACCGCCCGGTCCCCGACGTCGTCAGCAGGACCGCGGCGGCGCCGTCGCCCAGGAGCGTCATCGGCGACCGGTACCGCGACCGGGTCGGGCTCTTCGCCGCCGCGACGACGAGGACGTTCTGGCACCGGGGGTCGCCGCGGAGCAACGCCGACGCGAGCGCGAACGCCGCCGAGACGGACACGCACCCGAGGTCCCCCACACCGGTGGTGAACGCCTGGGTCGCGCCGAGCCGGTGCTGCAGCCGGGTCGCCTCGGACGCGAGCAGGTATTGCGGAACCCGGCCCTGGACGAGCAACAGCGCATCGATCTGGGTGGCGTCGAGGCCCGCCTTCCGGAGCGCCTCGTCCGCCGCGGCGTGCGCCAGATCCACCTCGGAGAGCCCGATTCCGATCCGCACCGTGTCGATGCCCAGTGACAATGCGTGCTCGCGCTGCGCGATCGGCAATTCGTCGAGCTCGGGCAGTCCGGCAACGGTCACCTCGTCGTCCGGGAACCAGAGCGCGACCGAGTCGACCGTGACCGGTCGGTCGGCCATCATGGCGCACCTCCCCCGAGCACGTAGTCACCGATCTGGAGTTCGGCGACCTCCGTCGCGCCCTCGATGATCTGCATGACCTTGGCATCGCGGAAGAAGCGCCCCACCCTGCTGCCGGGAACGCACCCGGCGGCCCCGAGCACCTGAACCGCCTGCTGGCTCACCGACGCGGCGACGCGGGCCGCGGCGTACTTCGCGGCGATCGTCGTGAACAGCGCGCTCGGCTCGTGGGCGTCGCGTTGTTCGGCGGCCCGTTCGCACAGCGCGCGGGCGCCGGCGGCATCGACCCAGCTGCGACCGAGGATCGCGCGGACCGAGTCGTGCTCGGACAGCACGGCGCTGCCCTGCACCCGGGTGGACGCGTGCGCGACGGCGTCGGCGAGGCACCCGCGCGTCATTCCGGCGCACCCCCAGGCGATGGTGTACCGGCCGTGGTCCAGGGCGGTGCCGACGACGTGGGACAGTCCGAACCCCGGCGGTGCGATCAGGTGGTCGGCGGGGACGACGACGCCGTCCAGCGCGATGTGCGCGATCCGGGCACCGCGCATGCCCAGCTGCCCGTGGATCGGTTCGACGGACACTCCGGGTGCGTCCGTTTCGACCAGCGCGGTCGTCAGCCCGGCCTCCGACCGGCCGAGGACGAGCAGTACGTCCGCGACCTCGCCGAACGTGACCCACAGTTTTCGTCCGGAGATCCGGTGATCCGAGCCGTGCGCCTCGAAACGGGTAGTCACAGAGGAGAGGTCGCTGCCGGCTCCGGATTCGGTGGCGGCGAATCCGGCGAGGAGTTCGCCGGTCGCCAGGGCCGGCACCCACTGTGCCCGCTGTTCGGCGGTGCCCCACCGGTCGAGGGCGGCGTTCACCATCCCCTGCACGGTCAGCAGCGAGCGCAACGACGTGCAGACTGCCCCGAGTCTTTCTGCGACCGAGCCGAGTTCGGCCGCGTTCAGGCCGAGTCCCCGGCAGTCCGTCGTCCGGTCCAGCCCGAGGACTCCCGCGCGCGCGGCGGCCTCGATGACGTCGACCGGCAGTCCGGTCTCGTCCCAGGTGCCGGCGTCGGTCTCGGCGGAGGCAACCAGTGTGTCGATACCGATCACGGCGACGCCCCGTCCGTCGCACGAAGCTGCTCGCCCCGCTTTCTCCGAATGAAGCCCGCTACCCGCACTGCGGTACGGAAGTTGTCGAGATCGAGATCCTCCACCTCGACCACGACATCGTGGGAGCCCTCGATGTACGTGACGATCTCCAGGGCCCGCAACGAACTCACCAATCCCAGGGTGAAGTAGTCGTCGTCGGGACCGAGTTCCGTCGACGTGATCGAGCTCAGGTACTGCCGTAGCTGCTCGACCAGCTCGTCATGGGACTCGGGCACAGGGGTATTTGCTGTGTCCATGGGCGTGGGATTCCCATTTGGACCAGCGTTCAATCATCGTGCCCTCAGGCGGCCAGCAGGCCCGGCAGTCCCCACTCCGCTGCGAGCAGCTCGTAGGAGCGCAAGCGGTCGCCGTGATCGTGGGTGACGCTGGTGATCACCAGTTCGTCGGCGTCGGTGAGCCTTCGCAGACTGTCGAGTCGGTCCGCGACGGTGGCCGGTGCCCCCACGAACTGGGTGATCAGCCGGTCCTCGACCGCCGCGCGTTCCGCCTCGCCGAGCGGTGCCGTGTGCGCCGGGTCGGGATACGGGATCGCACCGTGGCCGCTGCGGATGCTGTGGGTCCAGTGCGCGAACGTCGACGCCAGTTCCTTCGCCGTCGCGTCGTCCTCCGCTACGACCGCGTCGGCGGAGACGACGACGTACGGCTTCTGCAGCTGCGACGACGGGCGGAACGCGGCGCGGTAGGCCTCGACCGCCTCGAGGGTCGTCGACGGGCTCACGTGGTAGTTCGCTCCGAAAGGCAGCCCCAGCCGGCCGGCCAGTTCGGCGCTGGGCCCCGCGCTGCTGCCGAACACCCACACCTCGACGTCGGCGCCCTCGCCCGGGCTGGCGTGGAGTTCGATCCCGTCCGGGGTGCTGTACGTGCCGCCGAGCAGTGCCAGGATGTCGTCGACCTGCTGGTCGAACGCCGGCGACAGCGCGCCCGGCTGCTGCAGCACCGACTGCGCCGCCGTGAGCCGCGGAGACAGCAGGAGCCCGGACGGATCGAACGGTGCCGGGATCACGACGCCGTCGCGGATCTCCGTCTCCCGGCGGGACGGCGCCGGCTGGTTGTTGCGTTCCGCAACCGCTTTCAACGCCTCGGCCCGGCGCTGACCCGACCGTCCGAGCCCGAGGTCCAGGCGACCCGGGTACAGCGCGTCGACGGTGCCGAACGCCTCGACCACGGCCGCTGCGGTGGTGTGGCCCAACTGCACCGCGGCGGCGCCGACCCGGAGGGTGCTGGTCGCCGCGGCCAGGATCCCGACGAGCACGGCCGGCGAGGAACTGGCGACGCCCACGAAGTGGTGTTCGGCAACCCAGTACCGCTTGTATCCCCACGCTTCGGCGTGCCGGGCGAGGTCGACGGTATTCCGCAGCGCGGTGCGGGCGGTGGTGCCCTCGCTGACGGGCGACAGGTCGAGGACGGACAACGGAGTGGTCATGAGGGCACCTTCTGGAGAGAGCGGGGATTGACAGCCCGATGGCTGCGCGGGGCACCGAGTCCGAGGTGCCGACGCAGCGTGGCGGTGGTGTATTCGGTGCGCAGAACTCCGCGGTCCTGCAGCAACGGCACCACCGTGTCGACGAACAGGGCGAGTTCGTCCGGGGTGAGGGAGGAGGGGAGGACGAACCCGTCCGCTGCGTCCTCGCGGACCCACCGGACGATCCGGTCCGCGACGGACGTGGCGGTACCCACGAACGGCGTGGCGGACAGAACCTTCACCGCACCGGCGGGCCTGCCCGCCTCGACCGTGCGGCGTGCGAGGTCGTCGTAGAACTCGCGCCCTGCCTCGAACGTGCCGAGCGGCGCGATGATCACGTCGCCGCGCCGGGCGGCGAGATCCCGGGCCTGCGGGCCGTCACCCGAGACGATCACCACCGGTTGCGCTTGCGGGCTCCGCGGGACGGTGAAGCGACCACCGATGTCGAAGTGCCTGCCCCGGTGGTAGAACGCGCCTGCGGTGGGGTCCGAGACGAATCGCCCCGCGCCGCGGTCGATGGTCACGACCCCCTCGGCCCAGGAATCCCACAGCGTGCGTGCGGTGTCGACGAACTCCGCGGCCCGCTCGTCGCCGGAACCCCAGGTGTTCCACGCCGCCCGCCCGCCGGACAGGTGATCGAGTGAGGCCAGCCGGCGGGCCACGTCGTACGGTTCGGCAGAGGTCGTGTCCAGCGTCGCCGCGAGCCCCACCGTGTCGGTGAACCCGGCCAGCGCGTTCGCCGCGGTGACGCCTTCGGCGAGGAAGAAGTCGAATGTCCCCCGCTCCGCGGTGCGGGCGGCATCCGCGAGGACGGCGAAGTCCGTCCGGCCGGCGGGCGCCGCCGCCCCGAGCACGACCTGCTTCTCGGCCATACCTACCGCGGGTTCTTCTCGCCGGCCTCGACCGCGAGCGTCAGCCGGTTCTCGGCGGGCGCGACCGGGCAGGTGGCGTAGTCGGTAAAGGCGCACGGCAGGTTGGCCGCCCGGTTGAAATCGAGGATCACCCGGCCGTCGGCGGCGGGGGCGTCCACGGCCAGGGACCGCGCCGCGGGGTACGTGCTGACCCCGCTGGTGGCGTCCGTGAACAGGACGTGCAGGCCACCGTTCTTGCCTGCGAATGCGACGAGTTCGTGTGCGGCGCCGTCGTACTCGAATGCGAGTGAGCCCAGCGCCGTGTGGTGGTGCTCGAGCCCCTCGACGACCGCACCCGTCGTCACGACGCGGGACTGCGAGAACGGGGTGAACGTCGCCGGCACGGACCACTGCCGCGCGGGCGGGAACGTGGGGATGCCGGTGAACGTGGCGAGGGTGCCTGCCTCGGGGTCGTGGATCCGCAGGGCGACGTCACCGGTTCTGCGGATCACCTCGATGTTGCGGCTCCCGTGCCGCACGAGCAGACCGGGTGCGCCCTCCAGGGGTGCGAGGGTCGCCGTGCCGTCGACGGGTTCGCCGTCGACCTCGAGCCCGGCGTCGGCGGTCGCCGTGATCACCACGCCGTCTGCGTCGGCCCGCCACTTCCCGGGCAGGTCGGGGAACGTGGTGTCGGTCTCGACGAGCCAGTGCAGGGCGGTGAGACTCAGCCATCCCCGCGGGTCGCGGAAAGACTCCTCTCGCCCCGAATGCCAGTCCTGCCAGTCCTGCTCGAATGTCGCGCCTGCCGTGACTGCGGTCATGATGCCCGAACTCCTTCTGTCTGGTGATGCGGATGGCGCAGTTCGAGATGACTGCGCAGGGTCGTCCCCGAGTACTCGGAGCGGAAACTGCCGCGGTTCTGCAACTCCGGGACCACCTTCTCGACGAACTCGTCGAGCCCGGCCGGAGTGAGGTGCGGTACCAGGATGAAGCCGTCGCACGCATCCGCCTGCACGTAGCGGTCGATCTCCTCGGCCACCTGGGCGGCGGTGCCGACGAACTGCTGGCGGGTGGTGACCGCGATGATCAGTTCCCGGATGCTGAGTTTCTCGGCTTCCGCCTTCGCCCGCCACGCGGCAGCGATCTCGCGGGGGTCCTTCGCGTGCCGCACCCGGCCGCGCGTGATGTTCGTGTCGTCGGCCGGTTCGACGTCCGGCAGCGGACCGTCCGGGTCGTACGCGGAAAGGTCGCGGCCCCACACCTGTTCGAGAAACGCGATCGCCGTCTGCGGGCCCACCTGCTGGTGCCGGATGTGATCGGCGCGCTCGGCCGCGTCCGCCGCGGAGTCGCCCAGCACGAACGTCGCCGCCGGCAGCACCTTGAGATCACCGTGGCTGCGCCCGTACTTCGCCAGCCTGCCCTTGACGTCCGTGTAGAACTTCTGGCCGTCCTCGAGCGACCCGTGGATCGTGAAGATCGCGTCCGCCTGCGCGGCCCCGAATTCGCGGCCCTGATCGGAGTCGCCCGCCTGCAGCAGCACCGGGTGCCCCTGCGGGCTCCGGGGAATCGTGAACCGTCCCCGGATGTCGAACTGGGAGCCGGAGTGGGTGACGTCGCGGATCGAGTTGTCCGGGGCGAACACCCCCCGGGCGCGGTCGATCTGCAGCGCATCCTGATCCCAGCTGTCCCAGAACTTGCGGGCGCCCTCGATCAGTTCGCCTGCGCGGACGTACCGGTCGGCCTTGTCGAGGTATCCCCCGCGCCGGAAGTTCTCCCCCGTGAACGCGTCCGAGGACGTCACCATGTTCCACGCGGCCCGGCCGTCGGACAGATGGTCGAGCGCGGCGAATTGCCGTGCCAGCTCGTACGGTTCGTTGAACGTGGTGTTGATCGTCCCCGCCAGGCCCAGATGCGTGGTGACTCCGGCGAGTGCGCCGAGCACCGTCAAGGTGTCGGGGCGGCCCACCACGTCGAGGTCGTGGATCTGGCCTCGGTGCTCACGCAGGCGCAGGCCCTCGGCGAGGAAGAAGAAGTCGAACAATCCGCGTTCGGCGGTCTCCGCGAGGTGCACGAACGAGTCGAAGTCGATCTGGCTCTTCGATTCGGGGTCGCTCCACACGGTGGTGTTGTTGACGCCGGGAAAGTGCGCGGCGAGATGAATCTGCTTGCGCTGGTTGCTCATGATGTCAGTCCTGTCCGGCGAAGTGATTGACGGGACGGGCGAAGCCGAGCCGCTCCCGGAGCACCCCGCTGTCGGGCGCTCGGTCGCCCGGCCGCAGCAGCGGCAGGACGCGCTCGGTGATCTCGTTCAGGCCGGACGCCAGCGCCAGCGGCCGGAGGGTCACGCCGTCGACGCCCCCGGCGCCCACCACGTCGGTGATCAGGCGGGAGAGGCCCGCCGCGTCGCCGCGGTGGAGAATCGACGCGGGCTCGTACCGGCTGCCGGACCAGTTCTCGAGCTGGGCGAGGTCGCGTTCCGCCGTGTCGGGGGTCTCGGCGATCACCACCTCGACGTCGAGCAGGATCCGCAGCGAGGCGGGGTCCCGGCCGGCCTCGGTGGCGGCACGCCGCACCCGGTCCGCGACGTCACGTGCCGCGTCCACGGTGGGTGCGCCGATGCGGATCACGTCGGCACGCGCGGCGGCCACCCTGGTGGAGTGCTCGTCCCGCGCGCCGATCACGATCAGCGACTGCCCCTGCGGCGACCGCGGCGTGATCGAGGGACCCTTCACGGCGAAGTGCGTGCCCTCGAAGTCGATGTAGTGCAGCTTGTCCCGGTCGATGAAGCGGCCGGTGGCGACGTCGCGGATCTCGGCGGCGTCCTCCCAGCTGTCCCACAGCAGGCTCACGACCTCGATCGCGTCGGCCGCCTCCGCCCACAGACTCTCGGCATCCTGTGCGTCCTTGCGTCCGAACAGATTCGCCTGCGCCTGACCGGCCGACACGTCCACCTGCCATCCGGCACGGCCGAGAGACGCGTGGTCGAGGCTCGCGATGGCCTTGGACACGTGGAACGGTTCGGTGTGGGTGACGGTCACCGTGGGAACCAGGCCGATCCGCTCGGTGGACGCGACGGCCCGTGCGGCGATCGCCACGGCGTCCAGTTGCCCACGCTGATCGGCATGTCCCGTCGTGGCGATCGCGAAGGTATCGCCGACGAACGCGAGGTCCACTCCGGCCGAGTCGGCCTGCCCGAGCAGACCGGTCCAGTAGCCGGCGGTGAAGAGGTCCTCGGCGCGCGAGTCCTGACGACGCCAGGACTGCGGATGAATCCCCGTGCCGTACAGATCGACGGCGACGAGCGGGTCGTGTGGCTCAGGCATGAATCGATTCCTCCAGCTGTGCAGAACGTGGGCGCACGACGGATCGTCCCGGGACGGCGTCGAGCAGCTGCCGGGTGTAGTCGTGGCGGGGATTGTCGAATATTTCTGCCGCGGTGCCCGATTCGACGATGCGGCCGGACCGCATCACCGCGACCGTGTCGCTGATCTGCCGGACCACGGCGAGGTCGTGCGAGATGAAGAGGTAGCTGAGCCCGAGTTCCCGCTGCAGGCGCTCGAGCAGTCCGAGGATCTGCGACTGCACCGAGACGTCCAGCGCGGACACCGGTTCGTCGAGCACGACGAGTTCCGGGTGCAGCGCGAGCGCGCGGGCGATCGCGACCCGCTGCCGTTGCCCACCGGACAGCTCGGCCGGTCTGCGTTCGAGGTAGGTACGCGGCAACGCGACCTGTTCGAGCAGTTCGGCGACTCGTGCCGCCCGATCCGCCCGGGTGCCGACACCGAACGCACCGAGCGGTTCCGCGACGATGTCCGCGATCGCCAGCTTCGGATCGAGGGACGCATACGGGTTCTGGTACACGATCTGCACTCGGCGGCGCAGGGCACGCAGCGCGCCGCCGCGCAGGCCGGTGATGTCCCGGCCGTCGAACTCGACGCGGCCCGCGGTGGGAGATTCCAACCGGATCGCGATCCGGGCCACCGTGGACTTGCCGGACCCGGACTCCCCCACCAGCGACAGCGTGCGCCCGCGAGGGACCTCGAACGACACGTCCTGGGCGGCGTCGATGGCGGTGCGCCGGTCGATCCGGAACGTCTTGGACACCCCCGACACGCGCAGCAGGACGTCGGGTTCGGCTCCGCCCGCCTCCGCGGCGCGACTGGGCCCCCGTCCCACCGAGAGACTCGGCGCCGCGGCCAGCAGGGTGCGGGTGTACTCGTGCTGTGGGTTCTCGAGGATCTCGCGGGTGGGGCCCGCTTCCACCACCTCACCCTCGCTCATCACCACGATCCGGTCGGCACGGTCGGCGGCGACACCCAGATCGTGCGTGATCAGCAGGACCGCGGTGCCTGACTCGGCGATCCGCGCGTCGAGGTGATCGAGAATCCGGCGCTGCACGGTGACGTCGAGTGCACTGGTCGGCTCGTCCGCGATCACGAGTTCGGGGCTGCACGCCAGCGCGATCCCGATCAGGACGCGCTGCCGTTGCCCGCCCGACAGGTCCTGCGGGTACTGCCTCGCCCGCACCTCGGGCTTGTCGATCCCGGCCTCGGCGAGAATGCGCACTGCCTCGATGCCTGCCGTCCGCCGGTCGGCGAGACCGTGGATCCGGAGCACCTCTGCCACCTGGGCGCCGACTCTCAGGACGGGGTTGAGCGACGTCGTCGGGTCCTGGGGAACCAGCCCGATCCGGGCGCCACGGATCCGCTCGAGTGCGCGCTCCGACTTGGTGTCGAGACGCTCACCGTCGAACGTGACGGTGCCGGCCACGGCCCGCCCGGATCCGCTGAGCAATCCGAGGATCGCGTGCGCCGTGGTGGATTTCCCGGAGCCGGACTCGCCGACCACGGCCACCACTTCCCCGCGCGACACCGTGAGGTCGACGCCTTTCACGGCCACGACGGGATCGCTCACGCTCCCGTACGCCACCCGCAGTCCGGAGACCTGGAGTAGCGGCGCCGTGGTGCCTGCCGCAGCAGTAGTCGTCGAGCTCATCGCACTTCCCTCTGTTCGAGTGCATGCCCGAGCCGGTGCGCCGACAGCACGACGGCCACGATCACCAGTCCGGGCAGGGTGGTCATCCACCACGCGGTGGCGAGGTAGTTCCGGCCCTCGGAGATCAGCGAGCCCCATTCCGGGGTGGGCGGCACCGCGCCGAACCCGAGGAAGCTCAGCGACGACACCGCGAGGACCGCCATCCCGAACTCGACGGCGGCGAGTGCCACGACAGGCGCGTACGAGTTCCGCAGAACGTGGCGGCGCAGCACCGTGTGCCAGCGGACACCCGACGCGAACGCCGCCTCGACGTACAGCGACCGGCGTACTCGCAGCACCTCCGACCGCATCACGCGGGCGAAGTTCGCGATCAGCGACACGCCCACCGCGATCGCCACGTTGACCGTGCCGAACCCCAGCGCGGTCACCAGTGCGAGCGAGAGCAGCAGGGCGGGGATCGACAGGAGGACGTCGACGACGCGCATCAGCACGGCGTCCAGCGCACCTCCGACGGCACCGGACAGCAGGCCGATCAGCGAACCGACGACCAGCGCGATACCCACGGCCAACAGCGTTGCGGTCAAAGATAATCCGGCACCGTGGACCACGCGGGTATACACGTCACGGCCGATGTTGTCGGTGCCGAACCAATGCGCGGCACTCGGCGCCTGCAGTTTCTGGGCGGGCACCCCGACCAGCGGGTCGCCGCTCGCGAACACCGACGGCGCCACCGCGAATCCGACCGCGACGAGGAGCACGGCGGCCGAGGCCACCAGCACGAGATTGCGACGCAACCACGTCACCGCGCGGCGTCCGCGACTGTCCGACTCGGACGCGACCACGGGAGGCGGTTCGGTCGGCGGAGCGCCGAAACCCTCGGCCTCCTCGATCAGTTCCCTGGTGAGGATGTCAGACATGAACCTTCTCCTCCACATCCGCGGTGGTGTTGCGGCCGGAACTGCGCCTGCCCTCGACGATCCGGGGATCGATCAGCGGATAGAGCAGATCGACGGCGAGATTGACGAGTACGTAGACGACCGAGCTCAGCACCACGATTCCCTGGACCACCGGAATGTCCTGCGCCATCACGGACGTCTGGGTGAGCCGCCCCACGCCGGCGCGCGAGAACACCGTCTCGACGACGACCGATCCGGCCAGCAGATTACCCACGAGCACACCGGCGATGGTGAACGCCGGAATGCTCGACAGGCGCAGCGCGTGCCGGGTCTGAATCTGCCAGCGGGACGCACCCTTCGCCCGCGCAGCTTCGATGAACGGCTGCCGCCACGTGGTCTGCAGACTCGCCGCGAGCACCTGCGCGATCACGGCACCGGTCGGCAGCGCGAGCGTCACCGCGGGGAGCACCAGCGTCGCGATCCCCTGGTCACCGAACGCCGGGAAGGCCTTCAGCCGGAACGAGAACAGCTGCAGCAGAATCAGTCCCACCCAGAACGTCGGCACCGCGACACCGAGCGGAGGCAGTGAGAACAGCAGATTCCGCACCCAGTGGACCCTGGTGTAGGTGGCGAGGAACGCGACCGCTGCCCCGAACACGACCGCGAGAACCAGCGCCGCCGACGCCAGCGCGAGCGTGCTGGGGACCGCGTTCCCGATCGCCTCGGTCACCGATTGCCCGGTGGCGATCGAGTACCCGAAGTCACCGCGGACGGCGTGGCTCAGCGAGTTCCAGTACTGCACCCACACCGGCTGGTCGAGGCCGTACCGCGCCTGCAGCTCCGCGACGGCGGCCGCGTCGACCGTCGTTCCGGTGGTCGCCGAGTCGACGGCGATGCTCACCGGGTCGGACGGCAGCAGGAACAGCACGGCGAACGACACGGTGAACGTCGCCCACAGGACGGCGATCGCCTGCAGCACGCGTAGTCCGAGGTAGCGAATCATGGCTCAGCGTCCGCTGATCCAGGTGTCGAAGAACTGGAGCCGGGCCGAGGCCTCGAACTTCAGGTCCTGCACGTTGGGACCGGCGCCGATCGCCTGCGACAACTCCACCGTGGGGATCCACAGACCGTTGTCGAGCACCTGCTGCTGGGCGTCGGCGACGAGCGCGCTCCGCTCGGTGGTGTCGGTGGTGGCGAGTTGCTTCGCGAGCACGTCGTCGAGCGCGGGAATCGGTCCGCGGTTGTTCAGGTTGCGGCCGTCGAGGCCGAACTGGGTGCGGAGGATGTCACCGTCGGCGCGGGTGCTGTTGTAGTAGGTGGCGTCGAAGTCCTTGGAATTCTGGCGGGCGATGGACTCCGGAGTGGACACGAGATTCAGCTGCAGATCCACTCCCACCTCTTTGAGCTGCTGCTGCACCAGTTCGAGGATGGCCTGGTTGCCGGCGAACACGGAGCTGAACAGAACGGGGAAGCTCAGCTTCTGACCGCTCTTCTCGCGGATGCCGTCGGCACCGGGAACCCAGCCCGCCTGATCCAGAATCGACTTCGCCTTCTCCGGGTCGTACGACACGTCCGGCAGCGCCACGTAGCCCGGGGTGCGACTGGCCAGCGTGCTGGTGGCGGGTGTGAAGTTTGGACCGAGTACGGTGTCGACCAGTTCCTGCCGGTTGATCGCCGGGACCAGCGCGCTGCGCACGACGGGGTCGACGAGCGGTCCGCGAGTCACGTTGGGCTGGAAGCCGAACGGGGTCCCGGGGTTCGACGTGGTGAGCACCTGCCCGCCCGCGCCTTCGATCTGCGGGGCGTCCTGCGGCAACGCGTCACTGATCGCGTCCAGCTGTCCCGAGGACAGGCTGCCCGTGCGGACGCCGGATTCGGGCACGACGCTGAACTCGATGGTGTCGAGGTAGGCCTCGCCGTCATGGCCGAACACGTCCGAACCCCAGTTGTATCCGGCGCGCTTGGCGAGGGTCACCGACTTGTCCTGCTGGTAGTCGGCGTACGTGAACGGCCCGGTGCCCGAGATGTTGCCGGTGCACCGTTCTTCGGCGGACTTCGCGACGGACGCATCGGACAGGATGCCCAGCTGCGGGGTGGACGACGCCTGCAGGAACTGCGCGTTGGGTGCGGCGAAGTCGACCTGCGCCGTCAGCGGGTCGATCACGGTGGTGCCGGTGTAACCGGCGAGGTAGCTGGCACCGAGCGGGGCCTTGGCGCCGGAGAGGGTGTTCACGATGGCGTCGAGATTCTTCTTCACCGAATCCGCGGTGAAAGGTGTTCCGTCGCTGAACGTCACCCCCTCCTTCAGGTGGAACGTGAAGGAGGACGCGTCGGCGTCGGTTTCCCAGCTCTCGGCGAGCCACGGCTTCAGTTCGCCCGTCTCCGGGTCCTGGTCGGTGAGCGAGTCCACCACCTGACGAGCCACGTAGACCGTCTGATTCGTGCCCGACTGCGCGGGGTCGGCGCACGTGGGCGCCTGGGACAGGCCGTAGCGGAGTGTGCCGCCGGGCTGCGCGGGGCCCGCATCCGCGGAGGAACTGCTGGAACCGCCACCGCAGGCGGTGAGTGCCGTGGCCAGCACGGCGGCGGCGCCGATACCTGCTGCGATGCGGGCACCGCGGTGGGGCGAGGACAAAAGCACTGATGGCACCGAGAACTCCGTGATCTCGAAGAAGTGCCGTGCGCGCTGCCCGTCGTATCGGCAGCGCTCACGCGCACAGGAAGGTGAGGGACACCGGATCCGACGCGGATGCGGTGTGAAGAGCCGGAACCCCGACGGATCGGGGTGTCAGGTCAGCTGTGACAGATCGAGGTGGACAGTCGGCAGAGATCGACGTGGAGACGCCCCCAGGCGCTCACGAAACCTTCGGTCAACATCGTTCCTCCATCGATCCCGGCGGTAGCACCCGCACCCGCAGGGCGGGGGGTTGCTGCGACGTCAACGAGCCAGGTCTCTCGGTCGCTCTGGATGGTCGTTACCGAGTGTAAGAGATCGCCGGTCGCCGCGCCACACGGACCCCGTTACCCCACGGCCTGCCGGGGCGGGAGTTCCCGCCGCGACAGAGCGGGCCGGAGACCGAGATGTTCACGCAGGGTGGAGCCTTCGTATTCCGTTCGGTACGAACCTCGCTCCTGCAATTCGGGCACAAGCAGGTCGACGATCTCGTCGAGTCCGGTGGGCACCAGATACGGCGAGATGTTGAACCCGTCCGTGGCCCCACTGCGAACCCACCGGGTGAGTTCGTCGGCGACCTGCCCGGGAGTACCGGCGAATCCGGAGCGCTGGGTGGTCGCGATCGCAACCTGACGCAGCGACAGGTTCTGCGCCTCTGCCAGGGCCCGCCATTCCCGGGCGATGGCGAGCGGATCCTTTCCGTCACGCGCCGCCCCACGGGTGACGGAGATCGGCGCGGGCACCGGATCGAATTCGGGCAGTGGACCGTCCGGGTCGCGATCGGACAGATCGCGGCCCCACACCTGACCGACCAGCGACAACGCCGTCTGCCCGGTGTACTGGCCCTCGAGAACCCAGCGCACCTTCTCCTCCACCTCGGACGCGTTCTCCGCGAGCACGATCTGCGTGCCCGGCAGAATCTTGACGTCGTCCTCGGGACGCCCTGCACGACGCAGTCTCGCCCGGATGTCCTCGGCGAAGGCGAGCGCCTCGTCGAAATGCGTTCCGTGCCGGGAGAAGATCACGTCGGTGTGCGCGGCCGCGAAGTCCCGGCCCGCCGGTGAGTCGCCGGCCTGGAAGATGACGGGATGCCCCTGCGCGCTGCGCGGCAGCGTGGGGGTGACCGTGACGTCGAACTGTGACGTGCGCCGGGACACCTCCTGCACACCGTCCGGGGTCGACCACGACGGCGCGTCGGTGCTCGTCGCGACCGCGCCGTCTACCCACGCATCCCAGATCGCCCGGGCGGTGTCGAGGAACTGCCCGGCCCGCTCGTACCTGTCGGCGTGATCGAGGTAGCCGCCGCGCCGGAAGTTCTCACCGGTCCACGCGTTGTCCGTGGTGACGGCGTTCCAGCCGGCACGGCCACCGGACAGCAGGTCCAGCCCGGACAGCCGCCGGGCGAGGTCGGCGGGCTCGTTGTAGGTGGTGTTCTGGGTGGCCACCAACCCGATGTGCCGGGTGATGCCGGCCAGCGCCGCGAGCTGGGTGATCGCGTCCGGCCTGCCCACGATGTCGAGATCGAGAATCTTGCCTTCCTGTTCCCGCAGACGCAGGCCCTCACCGAGGAAGAAGGCGTCGAACAGGCCCCGCTCGGCGGTCAGTGCCACCCGCCGGAACGTTTCGAAGTCGATCTGCGATCCGCTCGACGGATCGGACCAGATCGTCGTGTGGTTGACGCCCTGGAAGAAGACACCGAAGTGCACCTGGGCGCCGGGCCTGGCGTACGAGTTGTCGGTCATGTTCTCCACAACCTTTCAGCGAGAGGAGTCTTCGAGGCGCTCGGCCTGGAATCGGGTGACGGGACGGTCGAGACCCAGCGTGCTGCGCAGGGTAGAACCGGGAATGGGACGGTGCGCGATGCCGGCACGGAGAAGTGCCGGGACCACGTATCGCGCGAGCACCGGAAGATCCTCGTCGACGACGGCGGGATGCAGGCGCACACCGTCGACGTGCGTATCCAGGGCGCGGAGCAGTTCCAGCAGCCCGGTGGCGTCGCCGGCGAACGACAGCCGTCCGCTCGGCGGGGCAGGTGTCGACGAGCCGAGCGCGACATCCAGTTCGGCGACCACCAGCGGTGCGCCGCCGGCCTTCGCGCGCCCGGCGGCCCCGACGGTGTCCTCGAGTGTCGGGCCGGACACCAGCACCACGTCGACCAGCGACGGATCCGTGTGCCCCGCGCGGCCGAACACCACCAGTTGCCCCTGCGGTGGCCGGGGCACGATGGCCGGACCCTTCACCGAGTACGTCTCGCCCCGGAAGTCGATGTAGTGCAATCGGTCGCGGTCGACGAAACGTCCGGTGGCGTAGTCGCGGATCACCGCGTCGTCCTCCCACGAATCCCACAGGTCCCGGACCACGGTGATCGCGTCCCGTTCCTCCCGCGCGAGGTCGGCGGGTGTGGTGACCTCGGCCCGGCCCAGTGCGCTCGCGACCCGCGGGTCGGTGTCGCGTGCCGCGATCCAGCCGCCGCGACCGCGCGACGCGTAGTCGAGCGTCGCGAGCTGGGAGGACGTGTGGAACGGCTCGGCGTACGTGGTGCCGACGACCGGTACGAGTCCGATCGTGCTGGTGGTCGCGGCGACGAACGCCGCCCGGTTCACGGCGTCGATCCGGCCGACGGGTCCCCCGTCGGCGCCGGGCGGCAGCAGCGAATCGTCGAAGGAGGCGAACGTGAAGCCGGCGTTCTCGGCTGCCGCGACGCGGTCCGCCACCGTTCGCCCGGTCAGCAACCGGTCGGGTGTGTGCGCGGCGCGCCGCCAGGCCTCGGGATGCGCACCCTCGCCGTCGAGTTCGATGCCCAGAACCAGGCTCATGCGTCTTCCTCCTCGGTGCCGGCCGCGAGGGGGCGGCTCGGAATGGTCTCACGCAGCGTGGGTGCCACGTCGGCCTGGAACAGCTCCAGGCTTTCGCGGTGCTGCTTGTCGCTGCCGACGCGGTCGGCGCTCAGGTGGATCACCTCGTGGCCGAACTGCTCGTGGTAACGCTGCACCTTGTCGATCACCTGCTGCGGGCTGCCGATCAGTGCGGAGCTGCGTTCGACGAAGTCCTCCACGGTCTCGAACACCACCGGAAGTCCTGCGCTGCGGGCGAAGTCGAGGCGAGCCGCGTGAATCGGCCGCCACACGTCCAGCGCATCCTGCGAGTTCGGCGTCACGTAGAACCCGGCCGTTCCGGCGCCGACGAGGGCGTCGGCGGGATCATGACCGTAGTGGGCCCACCGTTCGCGGTAGTGCCGGACGAGTTCGGCGTACGAGTCGATCGGGTACGTGACGTTCGCCGAGAAGATCGGATCACCGTAGCGGGCCGCGAGATCCACCGATTCCGTGCTCGTCGCGCTGCCGTGCCAGATCCGGATCCGCCGCTGCAGCGGGCGCGGAAGGGCGACAGCGTGCTCGAGAGACGGCCGGAACGTGCCTTCCCAGGTGACGTCCTCGCTCTCCCACAACTGCCGGAACAGTTCGTAGCCCTCGCGGTTGCGATCCCACTGGTCGTCCGGGGTGACGTGGAACAACTCCGCCTGCGCGGTGCCGTTGCCCTTGCCGATGATGAGCTGCAACCGGCCGCCCGACAGGTTGTCCAGCGTCGAGTAGTCCTCGAACGCGCGGACCGGGTCGAGCAGGCTCAGCGTGGTCACCGCGGTCCACAACTGCAGCGTGCTGGTGCGCGCCGCGATGGCGCTGAGCACCACGGGCGGGGACGAGGACAGGAAGGGATGCTCGTGGCGCTCGCCCACCGCGAACCCGTCGTACCCCAGTTGCTCGGCGAGGACGGCGGAGTCCACGACCTCCTGCAGCCTGGCCGCAGTGCCGATCTTCTCCCCGGTCACCGGGTCCGGGTGGTGAGTGATCAGGCTCATCAGCAGAAACTTCATACGGACTCGTACTCCTTTGCGGCCCAGGCGGAAGGCAGAGCGGTAGGGGTGTGCAGGATCTTCTCGAATCCGTGGATTCCGACGTCCTGCGGTGGGAGGGAGCGGTCGAACAGCGCCGTGTACCCCGCGGCCAGGTACAGGGACACCGCCTCGGGCTGCCGCGGCCCAGTGGTGAGGAAGATGCGGGAATAGCCTGCTAGGGCGATCGCGGCCTCGAGCTCCCGCAGCACGATTCGTCCGAGGCCGCGGCGGCGGTGAGCCGACGAGGTCCAGATCCGTTTGAGTTCGGCCGTCGTGTCGTCGTAGCGGCGGAAGGCCCCGCCCGCCACGGACGTCCCGTCGTCGACCAGAACGAGCAACGCGCCACCCGGTGCGGCGAACTCCTCCGCCGGATACGTGCTGAGATCGTCGTAGATCTCGTCGCGGGTGCGCCCGTACCGGGTGCTGTACTCGATCGCCAGTTCTTCGAGCAGCGGCGCGGCCAGCGGATCGGCCTGATCGACGAACACGGTCTGCACGGATTCGGTCCTCTCGGTCACTGGTCCTCCTGTCAGCTGGTCTTCGGGAGTCCGGGCGGGTTGACGACCGACGTGCCGACGGCCTCGCTCGCGATGTTCCAGCGTTCGAGAACCTGTGCGTACGTACCGTTCTCGATGATGTGGTTGATGGCCTCGTTGACGGCGGTCACCAGTCCGTTGTCCTTCTTGGTGAGCACGGCGATCTCACCCTGGAGGGCGTCGCCCGCCCCCGAGAACGTTCCGGCGATCTCGCTCTCCCCGGCCTGCGCCACGTGGAACGACGAGGACGGGTTGGGCCCGAAGTAGGCGTCGATCCGGCCCGACGCGAGGGGCAGGTAGTAGTCGGTGACGTTCTGGTAGTAGGTGATGCCGGTCGGTTCGAGCCCCGCCGCGACGTTCTGCTCACTCCACTTCACCAGCAGCGCTTCCTGATTGGTGCCGGAGGAGACCGCGATCTTCAGACCTGCGACGTCCTTGGGCTCCTTGATCTGGATGCCGCTGTCCTTCTTCGTCTCGAACGCGACCGTGTCGAGGCGGTACGTCGAGAAGTCGTACTTCTCCTTCCGCTCCTCGGTGACGGTGACGTTGGAGATGAACGCGTCGGCCTCCCCCGAATCGATGCGGACGAAGTTCTGCGCCCAGTCCGCCGCCTGGAGGTCGACCTTCAACCCGAGAACGTCGCCGATCAGGTACGCGAAGTCGGTCTCCGAGCCGATGAGCGTCTTGTCGTCGTCGGCGTAGAAACGCAGGGGCGGGGCGGAGCCGGCGCTGCCCGTCACGACGAGCGTGCCGCGGTCGCGGATCTGCTGGGGGACCTTCGCGGCGATCGACTCGACCTCGTCGGTGGTGATGCGATTCTGGTCGGCGGTGAGGTTGTATCCGGCAGCCGAGGTCGGCGCCGATCCCTCGTCCTCGACGTCGCCGCCCCCGCACGCGGCGGCGAGCAGCGCGACGGTGGTGAGGGCCGAGGCCAGAATTTTCGTACGGAACCGTGCGGTGGACATGTGTGCCTTTCGGGGATCCACACCGAGGTGGGGAGAATCAGAGAACTCGGGAGAGGAATGCTGTGGTGCGGTCGTGCTGCGGGTTGTCGATGACCTGCGAGGGCGGGCCCTGTTCCACCACGACGCCGGCGTCCATGAAGACCGCCGTATCGGCGACCTCCCGCGCGAAGCCCACCTCGTGGGTGACGATCACGAGGGTCGCGCCGTCCCGTGCCAATTGCTTGATCACGGCGAGGACCTCGCCGACCAGTTCCGGGTCGAGGGCCGACGTGGGCTCGTCGAACAGGATCACCGCCGGGCGCAGTGCGAGGGCCCGGGCGATCGCGACCCGCTGCTGCTGGCCGCCGGACAGTTGTCGCGGGTACTCGTGGGCCTTGTCACCCACGCCCACCCGTTCCAGCAGCGCAATCGCCTCGGCCTCGACCTCGGCCCGGTCGCGGCCCTGCGCCGACACCGGCGCCTCGATCACGTTCTCCAGCACCGTGAGGTGGGGGAACAGATTGAAGTTCTGGAAGACGAATCCGATCCGGGAACGCTGCTTCAGGATGTCGCGTTCACGCAGTTCGTGCAGTTTGCTGCCCTTGCGCCGGTAACCGATGAGGTCGCCGTCGATGCGGATGGTGCCGCGGTCGACCTTCTCCAGGTGGTTGAGCGTGCGCAGCAGCGTGGACTTGCCGGAACCCGACGGCCCCAGGATCACCGTCACCTCGCCCTTGCGGACCAGCAGGTCCACACCCCGCAGGACTTCGAGTGCGCCGAAGGACTTGTGGACTCCGCGAACTTCCACCGCGTACTCCGCCGGATGGGCTTCGGTTGTCATTTCGTGGCACCTCTCGGTACGGAGACACCGGCGTCACGGATCTCGGCGAACTTCCGGGTGAGCTTCTGCCACGGAGTCGGCGGCAGCGCCCGTGCCGATCCGCGCGCGTAGTGCCGCTCGACGTAGTACTGGCCGATCGACAAAAGCGTGGTCAGGATGATGTACCAGATCGTCGCGACCATCAGCAGTGGTACGACGCGGCCGTTGCGGCCGAAGATCACCTGAACCTGGTAGAACAGTTCGGCGATTGCCATCGTCGACACGATCGAGGTGCCCTTGAACAGGCTGATCACCTCGTTCGCGGCGTTCGGCAGAATGCCGCGCATCGCCTGGGGCAGAACGATCTTGAAGAACTGGCGTCGGCGCGGGATGCCCAGCGACTGCGCCGCCTCGATCTGCCCGTGGTCCACCGAGATGATGCCGGAGCGGATGATCTCGGCGGAGTACGCGGCCTGATGCAGGGCCAGACCGATGACGGCGGCGGTGAAGCCGCTGATGACACCGTTCACCTCGAACGTGAAGAAGCCCGGACCGAACGGAATGCCCAGCGACAGAGTCTGATACAGGTACGTGATGTTGAACCAGAACAGGAGCTGCACGATCAGCGGAATCGACCGGAACGCCCAGATGTACACCCAGGCGATCACCTGCAACACCGGGTTGTGCGACAAGCGGCTGACCGCCAGCACCACACCGAGTGCGAATCCGAGGACCGTCCCCCACAAGGTCAGCTTCACCGTCATCCACAGCGCCTGCAGCACGGAGCCGGCGGTGAAGTACTTGGCGAACGTCGCCCAGTCCCATCCCGGGTTGGTCGCGAGGCCGTGGACGAACTGGGCGAGCAGTACCAGCACGACGGCGCTGACGACCCACCGCCACGGGTGCCACCTCCGCGCCACTTCCAGCGCGGCGTCCCCGTCGCCGGACGGCACTGAATCGAGGGGCACGGCCGAACGCGCCTGAACGGGGGCGCTCACGCTCCCTCACCACTTACGACAGACATCACTGAGGCGGCCTTTCACCTGGAAACCGGACTGGAGGAGAGCGCGTCTTCCGCGGGATGCGGGCGCGCGTCAGGCGCTCACCGGGCGAAATGCCCGGTGAGCGTGCTGTGAGACCTCGTCAACAGTGGCAGGAGGTGGTCCGGCACAGGTCGATGTGCCGTCTGCGCCACGCAGGGCGCGCGGGGTAGTTCATGTGCTGCCTTCCATCGATCCCGGCGGTAGCACCCGCACCCGAAGAATTCGGAAGGGTTGCTGCGACGTCAACGAGCCAGGTCTCTCGGTCGCTCTGGATGGTTGAAGCGAACACTAGCCGCATTCCCGAACCCCGTCAACACGGGGTATTTCCCTGCAACACAGGGGAAATGGTGCCGATCGGCCGCAAGAATCACCGTGCGCAGAAGTACTGACAGACGGAGATCCATGCGGTTGGATGAGGCGTGCGGCCCTGCATCTCCGTGGTCGTGTGACCCGGCCGCCGGGCCTTCCGAGGCCCTTGTAACGTCGCCTCGGTGACACCACTCGAAGTCATCGCGATCCTGGTAGCCGGTGTAGGCGCGGGCGCGATCAACGCCATCGTCGGCAGCGGCACGCTCATCACCTTCCCCACCCTGGTGGCGTTCGGGTTCCCTCCGGTGACCGCCACGATGTCGAACGCGATCGGCCTGGTCGCCGGTGGCGTGTCCGGCACGTGGGGGTACCGGCGGGAACTGGCCGGGCAGGGACCGCGGCTGCGGTGGCAGATCCCGGCGTCGCTGTGCGGTGCGGTTCTCGGCTCGTGGCTACTGCTGCACCTACCCGAAACTGTGTTCGAACTCGTCGTCCCGGTGCTGCTGATCCTCGCCCTGATCCTGGTGGTGCTGCAGCCGAAGATCCAGGCCTGGGCGAAGCAGCGCGGCAGCCACGAGGCGGGCCTGAGCCCGGCGCGCCTCACCCTGCTGACCGTCGGGACGTTCGCCGTCGGCGTGTACGGCGGATACTTCACCGCCGCGCAGGGCATCCTGCTGATGGGTGTGATGGGCGCGATCCTGCCGGAGAGCCTGCAACGAATGAACGGCGCGAAGAACCTGCTCTCGCTCCTCGTCAACGTCGTCGCCGCGACCGCGTACACGCTCGTGGCCTTCGACCGGATCAGCTGGGCGGCCGCCGGCCTGATCGCGGTGGGCTCGCTGTTCGGAGGCGTCCTCGGCGCCCGTTACGGCCGCAGGCTGTCGCCGACCGCATTGCGGGGAACCATCGTCGTCGTCGGCCTCATCGGCCTGTTCCGGCTGCTCGCATAGTCGCGCATGCACCCTCCCGCTCCCTCATACTGAGTCGGTGAGCAAAGACGTAGAGCACCCGGGCTGGACCTATCTGATGGACATGGACGGCGTTCTCGTCCACGAAGAGCACCTGGTCCCCGGGGCCGACCTGTTCCTCGCCGAACTCCGGGAGTCGGGTACCCCGTTCATCGTCCTCACCAACAATTCGATCAGGACTCCGCGCGACCTCCGCGCCCGTCTGCTCCGCACCGGCCTGGACATTCCCGAGGAATCGATCTGGACATCCGCCCTGGCCACCGCGACGTTCCTGGCGAGCCAGCGCCCCGGCGGCAGCGCCTACGTCGTCGGCGAATCCGGGCTCACCACCGCACTGCACGACATCGGGTACGTCCTCACCGACAACGATCCCGACTACGTGGTCCTCGGCGAGACCCGCACTTACTCCTTCGAGGCGATCACCACCGCAATTCGTTTGGTGGAGAGGGGCGCTCGCTTCATCGCCACCAACCCCGACCCCACCGGCCCGTCCCGGGAGGGTTCCCTTCCGGCCACGGGATCCGTTGCCGCACTGATCAGTAGGGCCACCGGTCGCGACCCGTACTACGTGGGCAAGCCGAATGCGCTGATGATGCGCTCGGCGCTGCGGGCCATCGGCGCGCACTCCGCGAACACGCTGATGATCGGCGACCGGATGGACACCGACATCGTCTGCGGGCTCGAGGCCGGGCTGCAGACCATCCTCGTCCTCACCGGAATTTCGACGCGGGATTCGGTGGAACTGTTCCCCTACCGTCCCACCGCGGTACTCAAATCGGTCGCCGACCTGGTCGGCCGGACGTCGGATCCGTTCGGCGATGCGGCTCCGCCGCCCGTGAGTACTTCTTAACCGCGGGACGTTGACAAGTACTCACGGGTGGCGGCAGCCCGTGATACCCCTGATCGTCGCTGCCCTGTACGTCCCGAACCTGATCCGGTTCCCGTCGCCACCGGCGAACGTCACGTCGTGGTGTCCGGGTCGGTCGGCGTGCACGTCGAGCCGGTCCATTCCGGCGTCGGCGGCGATCGCACGGGCCGCGGCCAGCACGGCGGGCCAGTCGGCGTCGCCGATCGGGGTGTCGGACAGCAATACCGGCGTGGTGACGGATTGCCCCTCCGTGTACGCATACGGTCCCGGGCACCCGCCGCCCTGGCTGCGTTCGCGATGCCACCGCCACCGAACATCCGGTGCAATCGCCGCAACGGCATCGCTTATCCGCATCAGCGCATCGGTGACCTGCCACTCGGTGACCGCGAGTGTCGGCCGGTCGCTCAGGCTCGCTGCCGCCGCCGCAACCTCCTCGTCGCTGAAGTTGTACGGGTTGTCCGGCACGCCACCACATCCGCTCGTCAGGATCGCCGCGCCGATCACGGCGACCGCCTTCACCACCCACCCGCCGCGGACCGTCACCGGACAGCCAGTTCCGGCATGCCCGCGACGATCACCGCCATGTTGTAGCCGGACGTCCGCAGCTCCCCGTTGTCACTCGGCCGCGGATACTCGCTGTGCCCGCTGGCATCTTCGCGCCGCACGCCGTCCGGGGTCGACGCCTCGAGCACCGACAGTTGTTCGAGGTCCGTCTGCACCGGATCGGGGCCGAGCCTGCCGAACCCGTCTGCCACGGTGATGGGGTCATCGGGCGCGCGCATCACGAACCCGTGCCGGGGTGCCAACCCGAGATCCGATTCGTCGTTCGCGTCGAACCCGGGCGAACCGTAGAACACGGCGTCGTCGACCGGTTGCCGCGGTCCCGCGTCCTGCAGGGCCAGGCCCTGGGTGTACGAACCATACGAATGGCCGAGCGCGGTGATGTGCGGATCGGGCGTCTGCGAGGCGACGTCGAGTCCCTCGTAGAACGAGGCGAGCTTCGGGGCACCCGCGGTCGCGCGGTCGGACTGCCAGGAATCGAGGAGCCATCCGCGCCCGAGATTCTGGTCGATGAACGGCACGTCGTAGTTGCCCGGACCGGTGGTGGTCGGCGGCTGATACCCCAGCCACGCGATCGTCGACACCGTGTCGCCGGTGCGGCCGGCCAGGTCCAACTGCCGTTCGGTCTCGGCCTTCAGCGCCGACGCCTCGTCGGTCATTCCGCGCAGCGAGGCGACGGTCGTGTCGATGCCCGGTGTGGTGACGGCGATGTGGTCGGCGGTGTCGGGGTCGCCGAGCGCGAATGCGGCCATCGTCCGTTCACCCGACTGCAGGTCCAGCAGCATCAGCCTGCCGTCCGGGTGATCGCGCACGAGTTTCTCGAGGTCGTCGAGGTCCCGCAACTTCTGCTCGGCGTACCACAACTCGGCGTCGTCGTCGGCGAATGCTCCACCGAACATGTTGCGGTCCAGCCGTTCCCGGAGCCGGTCCCGCTCCGTCTCCCACCGCGACCGCTCGTCGTCGAACCGGCTCACGTTCGCCTCGTGCCGCACCGCGGACGGGATGCCGTCGCGATCACCCACCCATTCGGGATGCTGCTCGATCACCTCGCGGCGCTGGGCTGCCGGCAGGGCGTCCCAGTACTCGCGGTTGTCCAGCGGGGAGCCGTCCCGCGGGGGCGCCGGGGCGGACAGTCCGGTGCCCGGTCGATCCGCCTCACCGGGTTCGGCCGCGCCGTCCGCGGCCCGCGTCAGGACAGCGGCGGCGTCGGCGACGAGGTCTTCCGCCTGCAGGATCAGCGCCCGGGCCGCGGCACGGAGTTCGTCGCGCCGCGCTGCCCCTGAGGTGTCGACGGGCGGTCCGGGCGCCTCGGCGATGTTCCCGCTGTCCGACAGAGCCATACCGTGGGCGGCGGCCGCTTCGCGGAGGCCGTCGAGTTCGGATTTCAGGTGCGTGACCGCGTCGACCAGGTCGCCGGCCAGCTTCTCGACGACGGCGATCGCCGCGGCCTCACCGCTCAGATCATCCGCGACGATCCGGAACCGCCGACGTGCGGCGTCCGCGGCGTCGTCCTGCCACGCCGGCAACCGGCCGATGTCGGCGAGACCGTCCTGCACGACACGGATCGTCGCCGCCCGCACCGACAGCGACCGGTGCACGGCCTGCAGCGCGCGGGTGTCCCACTGGGCAATGTCCCTCAGATTCACGATCCCCCCCAGGATGCATAATGCCCGTACCCTAACGGATCGATCGCGCCCGCGGGAGTCCGATCTCGTCTCGACCGACACGAAGGATCGAAAATGAGCGGTTCCATCCACGTCGACACGGCGGCCCTACGCGTAGCGGCCGGTCAGCTCGACGTCCTGTTCGACGACGCGTCCGCACAGCTGAACACCACCGACGCGGCCCTCGCCGACTCGGGTGCGGCCTGGCCGGAGGCCGCCGGCGGCGCGTTCGCCCGGTTCACGTCCTACCTGGACGATCGGCGGGAATTGTTGCAGCGGACTGTGGCCGAGATGTCGACGAACCTCACCGAGTGCGCACGCCGGTACAACACCCAGGACGGGGCCACCGCCGAACGCCTCGACGCAATCGCGCCGGCCACGAGCCTCGACCTGTAGGCCCTTCGGGCTCGTGCGCCTTTGTGGTTGCCGGAACAACCAGAAAGGCGCACGGGCGGCGAAGCCGCCTATGCCAGTGCCTGCTCCAGATCCGTCAGCAGGTCGGCGGTGTCTTCGAGTCCCACGGACAGCCGGACGACGCCGTCGGTGATGCCCACGGCTGCACGACCTTCCGGGCCCATCGCCCGGTGGGTGGTGGTGGCCGGGTGGGTGATGAGCGACTTGGAGTCGCCGAGGTTGTTGGAGATGTTGACCAGCCGCAGGGCGTCGAGGAGCTCGAATGCCCGCTTCTTCGCTTCGCTCTCGGATGCGTTCAGTGCGAAGGTGACGACGGTGCCGCCGCCGCTCATCTGCCGCTTGGCGAGTTCGTGCTGGGGGTGCGATTCGAGGTACGGGTACTTGACCCAGTCGACCGCGGAGTGGCCCTCGAGGAACTGGGCGATCTCCAGTGCGGAGCCGACGGAGTGCCGCACCCGGATCGGCATCGTCTCGAGTCCCTTGAGGAGCGTCCACGCGTTGAACGGGCTGAGCGCCGGCCCGGTGTGGCGCATGAGGTTCTGGACGGGCCCTTCGATGTAGTCCTGCGGTCCGAGGATCGCCCCGCCGAGCACACGGCCCTGGCCGTCGATGTGCTTGGTGCCGGAGTAGACGACGATGTCGGCACCGAGTTCCAGGCTGTGCTGCAGCAGCGGTGTCGCGAACACGTTGTCCAGCACGACCTTTGCGCCGGCGGCGTGCGCGAGCTCCGCCACCCGGGGCACGTCGACGAGCGTCTGCATCGGGTTCGACGGCGTCTCGAAGAACACCGCGGTGGTCGGCTCGGACAGAGCCTTCTCCCACTGGTCGAGGTCTTCGCCGTCGACGAACACCGTCTCCACACCCCAGCGGGGCAGGATCTCGTTGCACACCACGAAGCAGGAACCGAACAGGCTACGCGCCGCGACCAGCCGGTCGCCGGCCTTGAGCAGCGCGCCCAGTGCCGTGAACACCGCGGACATGCCGCTGGCGGTGCCGAAGCACGCTTCTGCGCCCTCGATAAGGCGCAGTCGCTCCTCGAACATCTTCACGGTCGGGTTGCCGTACCGGGAGTAGACGAAGTGGTCGATCTCGCCGGTGAACGACGCCTCGGCCGCTCCCGCGCTCTCGAACACGAAGCCTGAGTTCAGGAAGATCGCTTCGGACGTCTCTTCGAAACCGGAACGGAGGGTTCCTCCGCGCACGCTGATCGTGCCCTGGCCGATGTCGTCCGGCAGCGCCTTGTCGAACGCGCCGCCTCGGGGAATTGCACTCACCACTGCCTCCACGGCAGGCCCAGCGCCCGCCAGCCGACCGCCCCACGATGACCTTCGGCGTCCAGGCCGCCTTCGAAACCGTCGAGCACGTTGTACGACGGGCCGATGCCCGCCGCTGTCGCGGCTTCCGCCGCACCGATGGACCGCTGGCCGGAGCGACACAGGAAGATCACCGGGGCGTTCTCGCCGCCCGCGATCCCGGCCTCCTTCAGCTGGTCCACGAAGTTGTCGTTACGAGTGCCCGTCGGGTAGCTGACCCATTCGATCAGCACGGTCTTCCGCCCGAGCGGGGTGGTGTCGGGGACTCCGACGTACTTCCACTCGGCGTCCGTCCGCACATCCACGAGCACAGCGTCGGGATTCTCGCGGAGCAGCTCCCAGGCATGCTCCGGCGTTATGTCGCCTGCGTAACTCACCATGTCAGCTTTTCACAACCCTGTTCGGTATGCCCTTCCGGGCAACGGTCAGTTGCAGACGACCCATGTCTCGCCGTCCCGTGTCAATTGCCAGGTATCCGTCGTCTCGCCCTTGCCGTCGTCGGCGCTGACCCGGACCTCCGCCCGGGCACGATCCCCGTTGACCTCGGACGATTCGACGCCCTTCAGCGTGACCTCGCCTTCCCGGTCGCGGAGCACCGACCGGTCGTCGGACCACGACGAGCAGACCAGCGTCTTCTGCAGATCGGCGTCGTCGTGGTTGTGGGCCTGGATGAAGTCGGCGACCGAGCGGTTGATGCGGTCTGCTTCCGTGACGTTCTCGTCTGCGGGCGAGAGCCTGCTGGACACGACGATGGCAACCAGAATGACGACGATGACGGTGACGGCGGCGATGAACGGCACCGCCGTGGTGCGCCGGGGATCCACCGGATCTTCGGTGCCTCCCGCGTCGCGCTGGGGCGATTCGCTCGAACCGGACATGACTTCCCTTCGATCTCGGCGTGGCCACGAGTGTATAGAGCTGCCCCTACAAATCTTGTTTGTGACCCCCCAACGTGAAGGCGACTACCCTCTACAGGCGTGCGTCCCGAGAATGGGCTCTGCCCTGTCTGCCGCACCTCGGCCACCCGATTAGGCTGGGCTTAATTTAAGCTGAGGTTTCGTTGTCCGCCCATCAGAAGGTAGTTCGCTCCAGATGACTGATCAGACACGTCCGTTGCGCGTTGCGATCGTGGGTGCCGGCCCCGCCGGTATCTACGCAGCCGACGCTCTCATGAAATCCGATGCCGCGTCTGACGGCGGGATCAGCATCGACCTCTTCGAGCGGATGCCTGCCCCCTTCGGTCTGATCCGGTACGGCGTCGCACCCGACCACCCGCGCATCAAGGGCATCATCACCGCCCTGCACAAGGTGCTCGACAAGCCGTCGGTGCGCCTGCTGGGCAACATCGACTACGGCAGCGACATCACCCTCGAAGACCTGCACAATTTCTACGACGCGGTGATCTTCTCCACCGGTGCCAACGCCGACCGCGCCCTGGGCATCCCGGGCATCGAACTGGACGGCAGCTACGGCGCCGCCGACTTCGTCTCCTGGTACGACGGCCACCCTGACGTCCCGCGCACCTGGCCCCTCGAGGCCGAGAAGGTCGCCGTCCTCGGTGTCGGCAACGTCGCCCTCGACATCGCCCGCGTCCTCGCCAAGACCGGCGACGAACTGCTGCCGACGGAGATCCCGGCCAACGTTTACGAGGGACTCAAGGCCAACAAGGCCGTCGAGGTCCACGTGTTCGGTCGCCGCGGACCGGCGCAGGCCAAGTTCACCCCCCTCGAGCTGCGTGAACTCGACCACTCGCCGACGATCGAGGTCATCGTCGA
>NZ_JBLWIT010000013.1:0-33189 GCF_048381435.1 Rhodococcus mengyinensis
TATTTCGCAAAGGAGGTGAAGTGAAGACCCGCCGCTGGGACTTCATCTCCGACCATCGCGCCGAGTTCGGCGTGCAGCGGCTGTGCCGGGTGCTCGGGACCTCCCGCTCCGGCTACTACAAGCACCTGGCCACCGAGGATGCTCGCGCCGACCGCCAGGCCGACGAGGCCACGACGGTCGCCGAGATCCGCGCCATCCATGCCAAGCACCGCAGCGCCTACGGCGCCCCGCGGGTGCACGCCGAACTCCGCTCCCGCGGGCGCAAGATCAACCGCAAGCGGGTGACTCGGCTGATGCGAATCAACCACGTCGTGGGCCGGCACCTGCGCCGCACCAAGCGCACGACCATCGCGGACAAGTCAGCTCCACCGGTCCCGGATCTGGTGATGCGGGACTTCACCGCTTCGGCTGTGGATACCAAGTGGTGTGGGGACGTCACCTACATTCCGGTGGGCTCGTCGTGGTTGTTTTTGGCGACGGTGATCGACATCTGTTCACGTCGGGTGGTGGGGTGGTCCATCGCCGACCATATGCGCACCGAGCTCGTCACGGACGCGATCGAGATGGCGGTGCGCACCCGCGGTGGTGATGTCCATGGGGTCGTATTCCATAGCGATCGCGGATCTCAGTACACCGCAAAGACTTTCGGCGATGTATGCCGCCGTCATGGGATCCGCCCGAGTCGAGGCCGGGTCGGCTCGAGTTACGACAATGCTCTCGCCGAGTCGTTCTTCCAAGGACTCAAGAGGGAGTGGCTGCACGGACGGAGTTGGACGTCGAAGTCGCAGGCACGGCTGGAGCTGTTCGAGTGGCTCTCGTACTTCAATCGACGTCGCCGTCACTCCGCGCTGGGATACCTCTCCCCGGTGGAGTTCGAACAACGGCTGATCGCGTCGTCTACGCTGTCAGTTGCCGCATGAAATCCGGTGTCCACTCTCAAGGGGCAACCTCACGGTGACCGACCAGGCCCAGCCGTTCGGCGAGGCCCTGCTCGGGGACCTCGCGCTCGAACACCAGCTCCTCGACCGGGCCCGGTACCTCAAGGCCCTCGCCGCCGCCACCAAACGCACCGAGATCGAGAACCTGGCGTTCCGGCTGATCACCGCGCATTCGGCCACCGTGGACTGGCTGACCATCGTGCTCGCCGAGGACGCCCTCGGCGGTCCCGCGGCGTTGCGGCGCACCCCGATGCAGGCCGCGGCCGGCACCGCGGTCCGGTGGATCAACACCCCGGTGTCCTGGTCCACCCGGGGTCTGGACCGGGCGATCGACACCGCCCGTGCCGCCCGCCCCCGCCTCGAGGCACTGCTCGGCCGGGGCGCGCACGCCGGCGACGTCGCCGTCAAAACCCTAACCGCCTCCCGCGACGCCGCGCTCGAGACCGCCGAAGAAATCACCCGCCGCGAAGGCGCCACCGCGGTGGCCGAGGCGATCCACTCCGCCCGCACCACCGCCCGTGTCTTCGAACCGGGTGAGCTGCCGATCGGCGACTACGACGACCTCACCGTCCCGCAGGCCGTCGCCGCGGTCAAGGACCTGACCGATCCCGCCGATATCGGTGCCGCTGTGGCGTACGAGGAAGCCCACAAGAACCGGCACGGAGTCGTCTCCGCCGCCCAGACCCGCCTGGCGGCCATCGCCCAGGAAGTCGCCGGCATCAACTGATCTCAGCGGTGACGCCGGACCGGTCCGATCCACAGGCCGGTCGCCGGTGGCCGCGGCGGGGGTGGGGTATCGCCCACAACGATCACGCGGATCCCCGGCGGGACCGGGACCCGCGGCGCTCGCCCGGGGCGGGCCCTGGGTTCGGCCGCCCGCTCGGCTGCCAATCGCTCGGCCGATCGTTCGGCGACCAATCGCTCGGCCGCCGCCCGGCGGGCGGCTTCCCGGTCGGTCGCTTCCCGGTCGTGGGCGGCCCGGGCCTGCGGGTCACGCAGCAGGGCGTACGCGGTCAGGATGTGCTGGAGGTGCTCGTCCGCGGCCGGGTCGGCGGGCTGGTCGCAGGGGCGGGTGTCGGGGTGGTGTTCGCGCAGCAGTCGCCGGTAGGCGCTGGCGATCTCGGACTGCGACGCCGCAGAGGACAGTCCCAGCACCCGATACGGATCCTGCTCGGTGGCCATCACCCTCGTCCCCTTCGAGTGCCGGGTGCACGAGAAAGGTGGTCCCGGGCTCGGGATGCCGGAACCACCAAGGCGGGGCGGGCCCGACCCGCACGAAGGGCCCGCCCCCGCTTGTCACGCCTATCGGGTGGGCACTGCCCGCCCGGCACGGCCGATGGTTACCGTCTGCCAGGCAATGGCGGTGCGCCCCGGTCGAATCCGACACCCCGAGCATGGGTTTGCCGGATCGGCGGTCGGCGCCGTCCGGTTTCTCACTCGGCGGGTCGGCGGTGCCGGGCGGTGTGCTCGAAAGCGGGGTCCGCCGCGCCGCGCGGAAAGGCAATGACAGGTGACAGAGGCGGCGGGCGAACCCGGTCAGCGGATGCACTCGTCTGAGTTCATCACCCCTTTCGTGCTCGACGACCAACTGTGCTCGACTGTGGACAAATCGGATTTCTCGGTCTCGGAGGTGAGCGCTGCGTGGCCCGGATTCCGGGAGCCGGCGGGGCCGTCACCGTCCACCCCGGCGATGTGGGAGGGGATGGGCGCGGCGGGCCGGCCGGTGCGGTGGCCACCCGGTGGAGCAGGACGACGGCCTGCGGCGTCAGCGCGTCGGCGAGGATGCGGTCCGAATCGGCCACGAGCTGTGCGTATTCGAGTTCGTGCCACGGCCAGATCATCTCGCGTTCGGGGCGCTGTTCTGTGTCGGTGGCGTTCACCTCTGCGGCCATGTTCGCCGATGTCATCTTCTGCTCACCCCCTCCCGAACCTTGTTCACCTCGTGTCAGGCGTTGACGGCCTTCCTCTCGGAATGTCCGCTGCTGATCTCGATCTTGCGGGGCTTGGCCTTCTCCGCGACCGGGATCGTCAACCGCAGCACTCCGGCGTCGTAGTTCGCCTCGATCTTGTCCGCGTCGAGATTCTCACCGAGGAACAGCTGCCGGCTGAACACCCCGCGTGGGCGCTCGGCGGCGACCATTTCCTGGTTCTCGTCGAGTGCGGCCCGTTCGGCGCGCACCGTCAGCGTGTTCTTGTCGACGTCCAGATCCAGGGAGTCGGCATTCACACCGGGTAAATCGAACTCCACCACGAACCGGTCCTCTTCGCGCCAGGCGTCCATCGGCATCACTGCCGGTCGGGCCGCGGTGCCGAGGATCTGCTGCGTCAGACGGTCGAGGTCGCGGAACGGATCCGTGCGCATCAACATCATGTCCACCTACCTCCAGAAATCCTTTCATCCCATCAGGTAAACTTCCAGCAGATGCTGTAGGTTCGTTATAGCATCTGTCGTAGACTATGACAAGAGACTGTGCGAGAAAATTCCCGATCGGAGCACGAAAATGTCCGAGAAGTCCGAGCAGCCCGAGGCCGAATCACCGTCGGTGCGTGGTGTTTACGGCATCTCGGTGGCCGCAGAGCTGTCCGGGTTCGGGGTTGCGGCGCTGCGCCTGTACGAGGAGTACGGGCTGATCACCCCGGGCCGCACCGGTGGGGGCACCCGCCGCTACAGCGACTACGACCTGGCCCGGCTCAAACGCATCGCCGAACTCATCGAGGCCGGCGTCAACCTCGTCGGCATCGGCCGGGTCCTCGACCTCGAGACCCGCACCGGCGACCTCGAGCGCGACAACCGCCGCCTGGAAGCGGACAACGCCCAACTACGTGCCGAAAACACCGCATCCGGCGCCGAGGACGACACCGCGAACACCGGCCCCACCGGTGAGGCGGCATCGCAACCGGAGACCGGCCGGCCCGGGCGCCGGCGGCGTCCGGCCGCCGGGCAGCGAACGCGACTGCGGGACGGCCCGTCCCGACAACGCGCCACCGGCGACCACCACTGACCGTGCCCACCGGTGGATCACGGTTGCATGATCCGGCCCCGGCGTCGGGGGGTTACGTCGGGGCCGAAATTCCTCGAACCCAGGACTCGGTGGAGGGTTTTCGAGGAGCACCGTCGAGAATACGCCGCACCTGCGGCGGTGGACAGCACCGTTCACCCAGGTCGCACCTGAAAACCGGCCGGCCGGCGGGATGGGTCAGCGAGGCGCCTGCCCCGGCGGCGCGGGCGTCATGTGCAGGTGGCCGTCGACCACCGCCCCCGCGACCTCGTGCACGCTGGTGCGGTGCCGGCGGGCATGGCGGCGTAGACGGTCGAACGCCTCGTCCACGGTGATGGCGCCCTCGGCGGCGATGATGCCCTTGGCCTGCTCGATCACCACCCGGGATGCCAGCGCATTCTCGAGTTGCTCGGTCAACTGTTGCCGCTTCCGCAGGGTGGCATCGGTCGCCAGATGCCCGGCGACCACCCGGGCCAGGACCGCGGCCGCGGTCAAATCGCCGGGGCACCACGGGCGTGGGGTGACCGCATGCAGATTTACACATCCCAGCGTCTGCCGGTCCCACCGCAACGGCACCGCCGCGGTGGCGGCGATCCCCATCCGCTGCGCGGCGGCGACGAATTCGGGCCACCGCCCCCGCGCCTGCGCCAGGTCCGCCACCGTCACCACCGCACCCCGGCGCTGCGCCTCGCAGGCCGGGCCGCGCTGGGATCGTTGCTGGGCACGTTCGAGTCCCTGCACCGGCGCCGCGGCCGCGGTCACGGTCAACTCGCCGTCCGTGGGTAGTAGCACCGCGGCCCCGGCCAGACCGAACACCGACCGCACCGATTCGGTCAGCTCGGAGACGATCGCCCCGATCGGCGACGGCTCCTCGAGCATCTGCAAGATCCGGCTCAGGGCTGCCACATACGCTGCCGGTTCATACACGGCCCCCACCTCCTCCCCGGTCTGCCCACCCATTTCTCCACCGCAGGACCGAAGCCGAGATCGTCCGTCTCTTCTCGTCCCCGAGATACCCACACCGACACGGATTCAACCAGGTCCGCCGGGGTCACCGGGAACGAATACGGGTTCGGGTCTGGAGAAACCGACCAGCGTGTCGTTATCATGTGGAGCACGTCTCGTTACCCCGGACCCCGGTGACGAACGGAACCTCGTTACCCCGGACCCCGGTGGCGAGCGACGCGGAACAGGCCCCGAGAGTGTGGGCCGTCCTTCGCGTCCGCGATGTCGTCCCATGCCCGCCGAACTCGAGCCAGGTGTCGGCGCACCGGCATCGTCCGCCGCACATGGTTGGTGAGTCGGCGACACGCGCCCCCTGACGCCCCGAACTCGGGGATCGATCTCTGCGTGTTCTTTCGCTGTCCCGACACGCACACCTCGACCGATGTCGTGGTGTGCGCTGCGTCGAGGGGTCGCCTCGCACACCACGTTTCGACCCCAAGTCGGCGCACCGGCCGTCGCGTGCACTCGAGCACCCGAGCACCCGAGCACCCGAGCACCCGAGCACCCGAAAGGATCCATGACCTCCCCGCACCGTCACACCCGGCCCCGCCCCGCCGACTGGGACTGGCAGCGCCACGGGTCCTGCCACGGCGCCGGCACCGCGATGTTCTTCTCCCCCGACGGCGAGCGCAGCTCCGCTCGCGTCCACCGCGAACAGCAGGGCGGGGCAACTGTGCGCGCAGCGCCCGGTGCGCACCGTCTGCCGCGATCACGCGCTCACCGCCGGTGAGCCCTACGGGATCTGGGGTGGCATGAGCGAGGCCGATCGGACCCGCCACCGCTGCCGCGGCCGCCGCCGTGAGAGGCGCCGATCCTCGCCCGCACCGACGTGACCACGACACCTACCATTCCCGACCCCGTGAGAGGACCCATCGATGACCAACATCGCCCTGCTGATCCTGGTGATCGTCCCCGGGCTCGCCGCATCGCGCGCACTGCAGCATTACCTCGAGCACACCACCGCACCCCCGGGCACACCGCCGCCCCGGTTCCGCTGACCCTGCCTCGAGACACCCCATCCGCCTGAGAATCGTTGGGATACCGGAACATGCGCGGTGTTTGCGGGCAGGTCCGGCGGGCAACCTCGAAGTCAGGAGCGGCAGCGGACCGGTACGGTGCCGCTTTCAGGTTCCGCGGGTTCAACAGCGAGCTCGCGGAACCGCCCGACCTCGACTCGCCCGTGCTCGCGCGGGGACGGTCGCCCGTCCCCCAGACCCGCCGCCGCGCAGGCGGATTCCTGAGCCTGCGAACAGTGTTGGGAGAATTCGTCATGTGGTTTCCTGCGACCGCATTCTCGTTCGACCTGAACCGGCCCACCCCCGCACCGCCCGCCCTGTCCCCACCGACCGGGGTGGGGATTCTCGGTACCCTCGTCGCGGCCCTGCGCACCTCTGGGCGTCCCCCTGCGGCGACCGAACGCCCGCGTCCGGGGACGGACACCACAGGGCCGTGACCGCGGACCACGCCCACGCCACCACCCCGCAATCCCGGATCGCCGGGCAGCTGCTGCAGGCGGTCGGCGAACGGAACGTTCCGGCGGCGCGTACCCAGATCTGCGCGGTGGCCTGCCCGCACGGCCGGCACGCCGCCCTGTTCCATCCGGTGATGCTCTGGCTGATCGCCCAGCTCGGCGTTCTGCTGCGTGACCGGGTCGGAGTCGAGGGCGACGGGGAGTCGTTCGTGTTCGAGTTGCTCACCGGCGCCGACCTGTGGTCCGAGCCGACGTCGCTGTCCGCGCAGGCCCGCAGCCTCCGGATCCGGGTGCTGGCCGCACTCGCTGCGGACCACGCGCCGCCGCCGTGGGCGCCGCAGAGCCCCGCCGCCCCGGAGCGGGTCCGGATGCTCGTCGATGCCCTGCTCTGGCTCGACGACCTGCTCGACTACAACCTGTGACGGCGCCCTGACAGCCGCGCCGAGGCATCTGGGGCGGTGACGACTGCGCTATCGGGTGGGTCGGTGCAGGCAGGACAGTTCCCGGGCGGCGTCGTCGAGGCCGACGCAGGGGATCCCGCGGCGGCGCACTTCCTGCAGGGTCTGCGCCTCGTCCGGGGTGCACAGGCCGTCGAGGACGCCATCGGTGGCGATGACGACCAGGGCGTCCTCACTGCAGGTGTCGACCAGTTCCACGTCGTGCCCGCTGGCCCATCCGGTGACGGTGGACCAGCGGTCCCGGTCGGCGGGATCGGTGAAGGCGCCCAGCAGCACGATGCTCCCGGTGCGGGTGGTCAGATTGTGCACAGTCATCTCGGTTCTTCCTCAACTCGGGCACCACGCGCGGCGCAGCGCCCGGGGTAGGGCACGGGGTGTGGGGGTGGGATCCGGACCGGAGCCAATCGTCCTTCCCGGAGCGGCGGGACACCCAGCGGGATCCTCGCCGGGGTCCGGGGCGATACCGGGTAGGGTACCCAGCCGCAACCGGGTTCGAAACGCAGCACACGGTGGTGTGGCACACCGAGCCGGTTCCCGACATCGCCTGCCTGCCCGAGGATATCGGGTGCCTGCCGCGAGTTCGACGGTGCCGGAGAGCAGTTCGGCGTCTGCGCGGTCGGGTCGCTCGGAAGTGCCTGTTCGAGGACCTTCTGCCCTGGCCAGCGCAGCGCCGTTCTCGTTATGATCGGATTCTGCCGTCCCCGAAAAGACGAGGGCGGCGCCGCGAAAACTGGACCCACCGCGGGATGTTTCCCGCCGCCGGTGCACGTTCAGCGGCGTCGAACCCGGGACGACATTCTCGGCCTCGGGCTCGACGCGCCCTGCGTGCCGCGGCGGTCGCCGAAACACGCCCCGACACCGAGCAGTCGCGGGCGATCGGTCATCTCACGGGCGCTGCACACCCGCAAGACCGGCCGGAGTCGTTGGGCAGCCGGATTTTTCCGCATCTCGGTGGGTGCGTTGCCGCTCACAGTGCCGGAGCGGAGGGTATTTCGTGGCAGCTTGTTCCCGGGACGCGAGGAAGGGGCGAAGTCGATGACAACGTCACCGCATATCACCACCGATCACGACGAGATCCGCCGATGGATTCAGGCGCATCACGGCGCCCCGGCACGGGACGGGTCCGGCGCATTGCGGATCGACTTCCTCGGTGTCGCCACGGAACTGAAGCATCTGCAGTGGAATGAGTGGTTCACCGCCTTCGACGAGCGGGGTCTGGCCCTGTGCTATCCCGAACCGCATGTTCGCGGCGGCACCAGTGCCTGGTTCGAATTCGTCCCGCGCGCCCGAACCGCCGCCGGTTCGGTCCGATGAGCACGCCGACCCGATCACCGTCCCGCACCGGCACCCCCGACACCCCGCCCCGCCCGCGCGGTGGGGACACCCGGCCGGCCGGTACTCACACGCTCCTCGGCCGCGGCGGGGAGCTGACCGGGCCACCGGTGCCGGCGGTGCCGGCGGCCTGCCGGCTGTCGGCCCGGCCGGAGGTGAGGGAATTCGGCGGCCGCTACGGTCTGACGATCTCGACGACCACGCCGCACGAGGCGACGACCGAGGATCTGCTGTTCGTCCGATCGGTGCTCGACGACGCCGGAATCGGCTACCTCCTCGTCCGCGGCAACCACACCCGCCCGGTGCTGGCGGTGAACTGGGCCGACCGTCAGGCGCTGCGGACGGCACTGGTGGCAGCCTGCGCGGACCAGCCGTTCTACGCCAAGACCGTCGGCAGCGGCAGGGCGCCGGTGTTGATCGCAGACGGGACCCTGTCGCACATCCCGGCGGCACGGATCCTGCGGCTGTTCCGGCCCCGGATCGAACCGGTCAGCGGGCTGAAATACGGGGCCGCGGGGGCGGTGCAGGTCGAGTTGTGGTCGTATACCGACGACGAGATCGCCGCACCGACCGCGAACGCGCTGACCCGCCCCGTCATGGCGCGCCGCGAGGCCGTCCCCGCGGTGATCGAGCGGGACGGTCGGAGTTGGCCGACGGTGGCCGGCATGTTCGACCGGCATCCGGCGGATGTACCGTTTCCGATCGACCTGGTGTTCTCCTGGGTGGACGGGAGCGACACCCGGTGGCAGGCGCAGCGGGCACGGCGGATGCGCAATTACGTCGTCGGCGACGGGGACGACTCCCCGGCCCGGTACCGGCAGATCAACGAACTGAAGTATGCGCTGCGGTCGGTGCACATGTACGCGCCGTGGATTCGGCGGATCTTCGTCGCCACCGATTCCCCGCGACCGGCATGGCTGGCCGCACATCCTCGGGTCACCGTGGTGCGCAGCGAGGAATTCTTCACCGATCCGTCGGTGCTGCCCACCCACAATTCCCACGCCGTAGAATCGCAGCTGCACCGAATTCCCGGTCTCGCCGAACACTTCCTCTACGCCAACGACGACATGTTCTTCGGACGGGCGGTCGCCCCGCAGCTGTTCTTCACCGCCGGCTCGGTGAGCCGGTTCATCGAGTCCGGCACCCGCATCGGGCTCGGCCGTAACTGTCCCCGGCGCAGCGGATTCGAAAACGCCGCCCGCGTCAACCGGGTGCTGCTGCAACAACGTTTCGGGGTGACGATCACCCGTCATCTCGAACACACCCCGGTGCCGCTGCGCCGATCGGTCATGGCCGAGATGGAAGAGCAGTTCCCCCGCGAGTTCGCCGCGACCGCGGCCAGCCCGTTCCGGGCAGCGGAGAACATCTCGGTGACGAACTCGCTCTACCACTACTACGCCCTGCTCACCGGCCGCGCCGTGCCGCACACCGCCGCCAAGGTCCGCTACGTCGACACCACCACCGTTGCGGGCCTGCGCGCACTCGGTCCGCTGCTGGCGAAGCGGAACAAGGACATGTTCTGCCTCAACGACGGCAGCACCCCGGAGGTCGACCTTGCGGTGCGCACCGCGACGGTGACCGAGTTCCTCGACCGCTACTACCCCATCCCGGCCCCCTGGGAAACCGGATACCCCCGCTGACCGGCACCCCTGACCCCACCCGGCCCATTGCCGGTTCTCCCGTCGGCTCCGCGGTCACCGGACGGGAGCAGGGTGAAAGGTGACAGCGGTCGAGGTGGTGAGGGTGGTCGTGGAGGAACGGCGACGGCAGTCGTTGTGGCGTGCGATCGCCGACGAGGCGGGCACGCCCGGACAACACCGGTGGGCGCAGCAGGTGTGCCGGCTGTGCGTGACCGAACTGGCCGGTATCGACGCCGCGGCGCTCACCCTCCGCGCGACCGGCCGGGCGCAGGACCTGCTCGGCGCCAGCGACGACTGGGCCGGGCGGCTCGACGAGCAGCAGTACACCCTCGGCGAGGGCCCCGGGGTGCAGGCGTTCGAGGACGGCAGCCCCATCCTGGTCGACGATCTGAGCCACCACGAGGAGCGGTGGCCCGGATTCGCCGACACCGCTCATGCGGTGGGGGCGGCGGCGGTGTTCGCATTCGCGCTGCGGATCGGCGCCATCCGGCTCGGCACCATGACCTTCTACCGGCGGCGGACCGGCTCCCTGGCCGCCCGCGCCGTCGCCGATGCCACCGTGCTGGTCGACCTGATCACCCTGGCCCTGGTCGAGCAGGCCGAGCACGCCGAGCGGACCGGAATCGACTGGATCCGGGACACCGGCTCCTACCAGGACGTGAACGTGGCCACCGGGATACTCGCCGCCCGCCTGTCGATCAGCCTCGACGAGGCGCTCCTGCGGCTGCGCGCCCACGCCTTCCTGCTGGGTCGCCCGATCCTCGACCTGGCCGGGGACATCCTGTCCGACCGGATCGACGTCGACGAGCTCAACGAATGACCACCCCGCCGCGGGGAGAAGGAGATCACGCATGATCGAGGACATCCCGGACATCCCGGACACCCAGGCCCACCTGGTCGAGGTGCTGTCCGCGATCACGACGCACCTCGCCGACACCGCGACCGACCCCACGGCCGCCGCCATCGCCGACATCACGGCGGCCAGCGCGGATCTGCTCGCCGCCGCCGGCGTCCTGGTCGTCGACCCCCGGGGCGGTGTCGCAGTCGTCGCCGCGTCCGACGAACGCGCCCGGATCGTGGAACTGCTGCAAACCCAGGGCGAGCACGGCCCGTGCCTGGACGCCGTCGCCGCCGGCACCCCGCTCGAGGTCCCGGACCTGTCCGAATCCCACCGGCGCTGGCCCGACTTCACCGACGTCGCCACCACCGTGGGCTACCGTGCGGTACTGGCGATCCCGATGCTCCTCGACGGCCACGCCATCGGGGGGACTCAACCTGCTCTGCACCACCGTCCGCGAGTTCACCGACTACGACCGGCGACTGGCCGCGGTCCTCGCGGCCTCGGCCGTGATGCACCTGATCCGCGACGACGCCGCCCACCGCCGTGCCAAACTCACCGAACGCACCCTGGGCCTGATCCACGACCGTGTGCACGTCGACCAGGCGGTCGGACTCACCGCCGGACCCTGCACATCACCCCGGCCGCGGCCCGGACGCTGCTCGAACACCACGCCAGCACCCACCACACCCCGCTACGCGCCCTCGCCCAGCACATCACCACCGGCTCGCTGGCACCGGCGGACCTGACCGGCGTCGACGACACCGCACCCGGACAACAAGCCCCGCACCCCTGATCATCAGGCACTGCGCTGGTCCCACAGGACCACGTCCGGGCCATGACCCGTCGCGGCCGGTTACGGCCACTCCGGGTCGGAGCGTCCGTGCGCGGCGCCGTCGACCACCGCCTGCACCCGGGCCGCGGCACGGTCACCGGCACCCGCCGTCCGGTCGAGGTCGCGGGTAGCGCGTTCGAGGACCAGCTCGTCGTGGTCGGCGGTGGTTCCGGATCGCTCCCAGGCGCTCAGGATGCCCGCGCACTCGTCGCGGGCCGCACGGTCGGCCAGGGCGCGGAGCAGCGCCAGCGCCGCCTCGGGGCCGGGACGCGGCGGAATCGTCGTCATGTCTCCAGCCTCCTCTTCTTTGCGTCCCATGCCCCGGCGATATCGCCGTCGATCGTCTGGGGAACCGTCGGCGACCGGATACGTTCGTCACCAACCGGGCGCCCCGCGATCGACTGGTCCGGTGTCGCTGTCGAGCCTGTGGATGAGTGCCGGGACCGGAAAGGCGTCCCGGTCACGGTATTCGAGGTGCAGCAGGTCCGCGACGAGCTCGTCGGTGCGGTCGGCGATGGCCTCCGGTGCCGGGCGGCGGCCGATCCCGAGCCCGCCGACGATCAGGACCCGATCGGCGCGCTGACCCTCGATTCCCAAAGACCACCCGAAATACCGGTTCCAGGCGATCAGGACGTGGCGGCCGCTGTAGTACCGGAACTGTTTCGACAGCACGACCACAGCATCGAAGGTGACCGCGTCCCACCGGCGGATCGTCTCGGCGTTCAATGCCCGTGCGACCGCGAACACGTACGCGTTGCTGTCCGGGTTGTCGCCGGCACCGACGCCGCTGCTCATCGTGAACACTTCCTCCGTCGCGGAACACGTACCCGTCCACGGTGAGCTCGAAACTACCCCTCGACACTGGTCAGGGCAGATAAACCGTACGACCGCAGGCCCTCGGTCCGCCCGTGGAGGGAGCAGGGCGATGTTTGGGATCGGGCCCAATCGGGCACGACCCACACACATCCGCTCCCAGACTTCGACGGAGGTGTCCTCGATGGCGGCATTGCACAGTCACACCCTCACCCATCCCCGGGGCACGGGATCGCGTACCCGCGCCCTCGACACCGCCGAGGGGGTGCTGATCGGGATCCGCCGGATCCCGGCCGCGGACGCCTTCGACGAACTGGTGAGCGCCGCCCGCCGCCACGGCGTGTCCGTCTTCACCCTCGCCGAGGCCCTGGTCGCGCTCGCCAGCGGAAACGAGGCACCCCAGCCTGCCGCCGCCCGCGCAGCCCGGACCGAATGGGGCGCACTGTTGCGGCCCTAAACCCCGGGAAGCACCGTGTGGAGTTGTGCGCTCGGCCACCTGGTCCCCGGATCCGCATCTCGCGGGTTTCGGTGATCGGGTAGGCGGATACTCTATGGGCACTGCCGTCCGGGCTCGTTCGGACACATCGTGATTCGGGCGGTAGGGCCCACCAGTCGCAGTGACCGATAGGGCGCTCACTCCGGTTGATGGGCCACCCAGCCCACCGGGACAACCACGACCCCGGCAAGCGTGCGCCGGGAGTCGACGACCACACGAGATGAAGGAGTTGGGCGATGTCGACGGCGGGGCACGCCGGCGGTCGGTCCACCGACCTGTGCCTGACCGCGGAGATGATGGTGCAGGAACTGGGATGGGACGACGACGTCGACGAGGACCTGCGTCGACGCATCGAGGACATCCTCGGGGGCGCATTGGTCGACGACAACTTCGGCGAGAGGGTCGACGCGGTGCTGCTGTGGTGGCGCAGCGGCGCCGGTGACCCCACCGACGAGCTGATCACCGCCCGCACGGCGTTGTCCGGCACCGGTTTCGTGTGGTTGATGACACCGAAGCCCGCCCGAGCCGAGCACGTGGACCCGGCGGAGGTGACCGAGGCCGCCGACCTCGCCGGGCTGCACGTCACCTCCCGGATCGACAGGCGCGACTGGCTCGGGACCCGGCTCACCCAGTCCAGCCCACCCGCCCCACGGGCACGGTCGTCCTCGGCTCGCCAGCCTGCCCGGTGGTGACAGGCACAGGGGATCCCGCCGGGTGACGATGTCACCCGGACGAGCCCGAGGTCATCCAGCGCCCCCGGGGACGGGTGCTCACCCCATCTCTGGGGGTGGTGGGGTGCTCACACCGTTTCGGGGGCGGCCGAACAGTGGCGCGAAACCCTCGGGCAGTGACCCCAGGACGGTGTGCAGGCAGTTGTCGTCGACGGCCTGGGCCACCGTGGCCAGCACCGCGCTGGTGTCCCATTCGGCGGTGGTGGGGTGGGCGTCGAGGGCTTGGGCGATCCGGTGCCGGAACTCCTCGATCCCGTAGTCGGGTGCGGCCCGTCCGTCCTCGATGGGGCCGAGCGCGTCGCGCGCCAGGGGCGAAAGCTGCGCGCCCAGGGCTCGCACCTTTCCGGGGGACAGCCGCGCCCCGAGCTTCCGGAGCACTACCGTCGTCACCCGAGTGGCCTCCCCCAGGCTGTCGTATTCTCCGTATTCGCGGACCCATGACAGGAATTCGGTGTCGTCCATCACCAGTGTCCTTTCTGTGCTCTCCTTTGTTCTTCTTGTGTGTTCTTCTCGTCTCGGTCTCGAGGTGCTGCTCGCACGTCTTCCGATCCACCCCCGCCGCCTCCTCGCACCGACAGGGGCCGTTGGTCAGCGCCGCGCAGCCGGAGGTGCCCGGCGGGCTCAGCGCCAGGAGGAACAGCACTCCCGGGGCGATGCCGACCGCCTCGGCACCCTCGACCGGCCGTCCCCGGAGGGTCCGTGTCGGGGGTGCCACCGTTCCCGGTGTCCGGGTGGGCGACGGGAAAGGCGGCGGAAGGTCAGTCGGTGGTGACCTCGATGCGCCGCGATCGGACGCTTGCGGTCTTCGGGATGGTGACGGTGAGAACACCGTCGGCCAGTGTGGCAGTGATCTTGTCGGCATCGACGTCGCGGGCCAACAGGGTGCGGAATTCGAAGCTGCCGGTGCGGCGGGTGCGGCTGCGGGTCCGCAACCACCCCGCCCTCTTCTTCTCCACGAACTCGCCGCTGATCTCGAGTTCGTTGGCCGACAGGGTGATGTCGAGGTCCTCGCGTGCGACGCCGGGCACCTCCACCTCCACCACGTAGCCGTCGTCGGTCTCGGACACATCCGCCAGCGGCCGCCAGGTCTGCCCGCCGCCGAACGGGGCTCCCGACATCGAGTCCCGCAAGGGACGTTCGGCGACCGGGTCCCACCGCCCGGACTCTCCACCGCCGCGATTCGCAGGTGCAGCCATGCCGCGACACCTCCCACTTACCGCTGTGTGTTGTTCCTCCCCCGGCGAGCATGGACCGCCCGGGGGTGGTTCTCCTGCACCATGATTGGTACCCGAACCCCAGATCTCCGAAACCGCCCTATCGGTGGCGAAATTCGGCGGGCGGCGGAGGCTCGGACGGCCGGGGTGGCCCCGGCCGTCCGGTGTCGGCGGCGGGGATGTGGGGTCCGCGGTGACCGGGTGCAGACCGAGTCCGCGGTGATCGACAGGTCCGCGAACAGGCCGAGGAAGACCCGCTGCCGCCTGCACACACCGCCGGCGTCAGCGGGTGTCGGTGCCGACCGCGGTGAGTTCGCCGATTTCCGCGACGGTGCGACCGGTGTGCGGATCGACCCAGCAGGGGTGGCGATCCCGGATCCGGGGCACCCACACCGCGGCCTGGTCGCGGCAGGGCCAAGGCACCCGCAGTTGACGCAGCAGCGCCGCCTGCACGGTGTTGGCCACCCATACGGTCGCCTCGACCGCCGGCAGTTGCGGGGCCAGGCCGCGACCGAGGACCTGCCGACCCCCGCCGATCTCGCCGAGCCGATCACCGGGCCGGGCGCTGCCGGGTGGGGCGGGATCCCACGCGAGGAGCACCCCGTCCTGGTGTATCGCCAGCTCCCAGCACACCCCGTCCCAGCGCACCGTTCCCCGGCGGTGGCAGCACCGCAAATCCCGGGCGAGCGCCCCCAGGGCGCCCGCCCAAGCCGGGGGGGGCGCACCGGGCCTGGGCGGTTCCTCGAACACCGGGAACCGCCACACCCGGCCGAGATGCTGATGCCCACACCCGCGGCGCTCCTGTGTCGTTCCGGATGCGCTGCGAGGACGGTCAGTCCTCGTCGCGGCGGGCGAAGCATTCGGTGGCCGGGGTGAATCCCGGCCGGGTGAGCATGTCGATGTCCGCCCACCCGTCGTCGCCGAACACCACCGAATCGGTGTGCCAGACCAGGCTGACGTTCTCACAGCCGTGCGCGAGGATCAGGTATTCGTAGTTCTTCAGTGCCACCAGGGTTTCGTCCGTCATCATCGCCACCACCCCTGACTCCGTGTGGTGCGGGCGCCGTCCGCCCGACCCTGCCAGGGCGGTTCCATTATGCCACTAGATCTACCACAAATGAAGGAGAAAATCTCACCATATCGAAGCGGCTGCCTCCGAGTAGGTAGGTGGAGAATGTCCGCGGATTCGGCTGCACCCGCCTGCCCCGCGGCCACATGCGGTGAGCACTCGACGGCTGCCGTGGGCCGCCAGGACCGGGCACCACCAGCCGGCTCCCGGTCTGAACGCGGGTGCACCACGACATCGATGCGGCCGGCCCGGACGGGCACCTATGCAGTGGGATTCACTGATCACATTTGTCGGGAAGCTGCGATATCAGATCGGCGCCAAAGTGCCTTACCGCACCCACTTTTGCCCCACAGGGAGGGAAGGATTTCGGTGCCGATCGTTGTTGTACGAGTGAATCACCGTTTACTTAGGAGAGGAGATGACCCGGTGGGGTGACACGGACGCAAGGTTCGCTGCAGCGGTGGGATGACGCGGTGGGCCGGGCCTGGCGGCGGCACTGCCGACCGCGGTGCATGACGGTGTGCTGGCACACCGGCAGGTGAGCGTGGTGTTCGACGTCGTCGGCCGTGGCCGGTGGGTGGTGCGCACCCGGTTCGGCACGGTCAGCGTGGACACCAGAATTCCGGCGCGGCCGACGGCCACGATCACCGCCGACCCGGCCGCGGTGACGGCGCTGCTGGCCGGGCGGTGCAGCCTGGTGTCCGCGTTCCTGACCGGGGCACTGCGGGTGCGGGGAAGCATGAGCACGGTGCTCGCCCTCGGCGGCGTCCTGGCCCCAGCGGCGGACCTGCCGACCCGGGCCCGGGTCCGGGAGACCTCCGTGTTCGGGGTGCGCACCGGCTACCTCGACGCCGGTCCCCCCGGCGGGCCGCCGGTGGTGCTGCTGCACGGCCTGGGTGCCACCAACGCGTCAATGCTGCCGGTGCTCGCCGACCTGGCCACCGAGCATCGGGTACTGGCCCCAGACCTGCCCGGATTCGGGTCGTCGGCGGCACCGAACTGGGACTACGACCCGGTGCAGTTGCAGCGCTGGCTGCGCGCGTTCCTCGACACCGTCGACGCACCCGCGAGTGCGGTGATCGGGCACTCGCTCGGCGGCCGGTTCGCCCTCGAACTCGCCCTGCGCAACCCCGACAAGGTCCGTTCCCTGGTGCTGCTGTGCCCGGCGCTGGCCTTCCGGCGGCGGCAACTCACTGCACTCGCCCGCCGGATCCCCGCCGATCTCGCCCGGCTGCCGATCGCGTTTCCGCACCGGCTGCTGCACGAGGGCACCCGAGGCGCCTACCGGACCCTGTTCGCCGACCCGGACCGGGTGCCCCGGCACTGGTTCGACGCCGCCGCCGACGAATGGGAGCTCACCCTGCGCGACACCGGCCACCGGCGGGCCCTGTGGTCGGCCACCCTCGGCCTCTACCTGGACGAACCGTTCGGCGACCGGGGCTGTGGAACCGTGTGGCGCAGCTGGCGGTGCCGACCCTGTGCGTGTGGGGCGCCGACGACCCCCTCGTCCCGGCGCGCTTCGCCGACCACCTCACCGCCACCGCCCCGCAGGTGCGGTCGGTGACCCTGCCGGACTGCGGGCACCTGCCGCAGTTCGAATGGCCCGAGGCCACCGGCGCCCTGATCGACGACTTCCTCACCCGCACCGCCCGCCACCCCCGCACCGCCGCGACCGCCTGACACGGTACCGCCGGCAAGACGCTCCCCCGGTCCCTGAATTTGCTGGAGAAAACATACTGTGTTTGCGGCATATTTTCTTGACCTAGGTTGTTGTAAGGAGAGAAAATTGAACTGTCAACGGAAGGGCTCGGCGGGTGCGCCGACGGTGCGCCCGGGGTGTGAGGAGGGAACGTCATGGCACGGGCGGTGGGAATCGACCTGGGCACCACCAACTCGGTGGTGTGCGTGCTCGAGGGCGGCGACCCGGTGGTGGTCGCCAACTCCGAGGGCTCACGCACCACCCCGTCGGTGGTGGCATTCGCCAAGAACGGGGAGGTGCTGGTCGGCCAGCCCGCCAAAAACCAGGCCGTGACGAACGTCGACCGGACGGTGCGGTCGGTGAAACGGGAAATCGGCACCGACTGGCATGTCAAGATCGACGACAAGAACTACACCGCGCAGGAGATCAGCGCCCGGGTGCTGATGAAACTCAAGCGGGACGCGGAATCGTATCTGGGTGAGGACATCACCGACGCCGTGATCACCGTCCCCGCCTACTTCAACGACGCCCAGCGTCAGGCCACCAAGGAAGCCGGCCAGATCGCCGGGCTGAACGTGCTGCGGATCATCAACGAGCCCACCGCGGCCGCCCTGGCCTACGGCCTCGACAAGGGCGAAAAGGAACAGACCATCCTGGTCTTCGACCTCGGTGGCGGCACCTTCGACGTCTCGCTGCTCGAAATCGGCGAGGGCGTCGTCGAAGTCCGGGCCACCTCCGGTGACAACCACCTCGGTGGTGACGACTGGGACGACCGGATCGTGAAGTGGCTGGCCGACAAATTCAAGGCGAGCAGCGGATTCGATCTGACCAAGGACAAGATGGCGATGCAGCGACTGCGGGAGGCCGCGGAGAAGGCCAAGATCGAACTGTCCTCCTCGCAGAGCACGTCGATCAACCTGCCCTACATCACCGTCGACGCGGACAAGAACCCGCTGTTCCTCGACGAGCAGCTCTCCCGCAGCGAGTTCGAGAAGATCACCTCCGACCTGTTGGACCGCACCCGGGCCCCGTTCCAATCGGTGATCAAGGACGCGAAGATCTCCGTGGGCGACATCGACCACGTGGTGCTCGTCGGTGGTTCCACCCGGATGCCCGCGGTGACGAATCTGGTGCGCGAGCTGACCGGCGGGAAGGAACCGAACAAGGGTGTCAACCCGGACGAGGTCGTCGCCGTCGGTGCCGCGCTGCAGGCCGGTGTCCTCGGCGGTGAGGTCAAGGACGTGTTGCTCCTCGATGTCACGCCGCTCTCGCTCGGTATCGAGACCAAGGGTGGGGTGATGACCAAGCTGATCGAGCGCAACACCACCATCCCGACCAAGCGGTCGGAGACCTTCACCACCGCGGACGACAATCAGCCGTCGGTGCAGATCCAGGTGTTCCAGGGTGAGCGTGAGATCGCCTCGCACAACAAGCTGCTCGGCTCGTTCGAGCTGACCGGGATCGCGCCGGCCCCGCGGGGGGTGCCGCAGATCGAGGTCACCTTCGACATCGACGCCAACGGCATCGTGCACGTGACCGCGAAGGACAAGGGCACCGGGAAGGAGAACACGATCCGGATCCAGGAAGGGTCGGCGCTGTCGAAGGAGGATATCGACCGGATGATCCGCGACGCCGAGGCGCACGCCGCCGAGGACAGCCGCCGCCGGGAGGAGGCCGAGACCCGCAACCAGGCCGAGTCGCTGGTGTACCAGACCGAGAAGTTCATCAAGGACAACGAGGACAAGGTGCCCGCCGACGTCAAGGACAAGGTCCAGTCCGCGATCAAGAACGTCCAGGACGCGTTGGCCGGCACCGACATCGGCGCGGTGAAGACCGCAGTGGAGAAACTGGGCACCGAGTCCCAGGCCCTCGGCCAGGCCATCTATGCCGCCCAGGCCGCCTCGGAAGGCGGGACGGGCGGGGGCGACGGCGGCGCCGGCGCGGCCGCCGGAGCGGGTGCGTCGGGGAACGGGCAGGGCGCCGACGACGAGGTCGTCGACGCCGAGGTGGTGGACGAACCCCGGGAGGGACACCGATGAACACACCACACGACGAGCAGCAACGATCCGAACAGGCCGGTCGCGGCAGGGGCAACGGGCGGCAGCCGCCCCGCGAACCGATCGCGATCACCGACCGACGCCGTATCGACCCGGTCACCGGCCGGGTCCGCGAGGACACTCCCGGATCCCGGCCCCCGCACACGGACCGAGGAGCGAAACCGACGCTGGGCGAGAAGGCGGGCACCGCGCCCCGGGTACCGGGAGCCCCGCGGCCGGAGTCCCGGCAGACCGACGCCGACCGGGTGGCGGAACTGACCGCCGATCTGCAGCGGCTGCAGGCCGAGTACGCCAACTACCGCCACCGGGTCGAGCGGGACCGGGCCGCGGTCGCCGAGAACGCGAAAGCGACGGTCGCCACCGCGTTCCTCGGTGTTCTCGACGACCTGGACTGGGCCCGCGAGCACGGCGACACCGCCCGCGAGCCCCTGCACAGCCTGTACCGCAAGATCCGGACCATCCTGGCCCGGATGGGGGTGGCCGCGTTCGGCGAACCCGGGGACCGCTTCGATCCCACCCTGCACGAGGCCGCCAGCCACGAAGGCCACGGCACCGACCTGGTGGTCGACACCGTGCTGCGCCGCGGCTACACCGTCGGTGTGCACAAGGTACTGCGGACCGCGTTGGTCACCGTGATCGACCGCGAGCAGTACGAGAACAACGACCCCGACGATCCATCAGAACCCCAAGAGGCGCCCGGGCCGAGCCCGTCCGATGCCTCGCCGGACACCGGTTCGGCCGACCCTGATCCGCCGGCCGACCCGGATCCACCACCGGCGGACATCGGTTCAGCCCCGCCGGTCGTCCCGAACCCGCCGGTGGGCACCGACCCCTGGTCGGAGGCCGCAGCGGATGGGGACCCCGACGCCGGGCCCGAGAACCGGGGTCCGGACCCGAACCCCTACCGCTGCGGGTGAGGTGCACCGAGACCGGGCGCCCTGGTGGCGGTGGTCGGTCGACGGTGATGCACCACGGACGAGGGAGGGAGGAGATTCGCTGTGACGCAGCAGGAGTGGATCGAACGCGACTTCTACGCCGACCTGGGTGTGCCCTCGACGGCGTCGGCGGAGGACATCAAACGGGCCTACCGCAAGCTGGCCCGGCAACTGCACCCGGACGCCAACCCGAACGACCAGGCGGCCGGAGAGCGGTTCAAGGCGGTCAGCGAGGCGCACGCGGTGCTCTCGGACCCGGCCAGCCGCGCCGAGTACGACCGGACCCGGCAGCTGTACCGGTCCGGGGCGTTCCGGCGGGCCGGCACCCGCTCCGGCGCCGGCGGCGGCGGCGGGCCGGCCGGCGGAATGGGCGGGTTCGACCTCTCCGACCTGTTCGGCGGCGGGAGTTCCTCATTCACCTCCGGCGAGGCCGGGTTCGGTGACGTGTTCGGGGATCTGTTCCGCCGCAGCGGCACCCGCACAACCGCGTCCCGCCCGCGGCGGGGCAGCGACGTCGAGGCGCAGACCCGGCTCCCGTTCCGGCAGGCCGTCACCGGGGTGGTGTTGCCGCTGCAGGTCAGCGGGCCCACGGTGTGCACCAGCTGTCACGGTAGCGGCGCCCGGCCCGGAACCCAGCCGCGGCGGTGCCCCTCGTGCGGCGGCGCCGGAACCCTCACCCGCAATCAGGGCGGCTTCGGGTTCAGCGAATCCTGCGACGACTGCCGCGGCACCGGGGTGATCGTCGACTCCCCCTGCACGGACTGCCAGGGCACCGGGGTCGGGCACCGCACCCGCACCATCAACGTCCGCATCCCACCGGGAGTGACCGACGGCCAACGCATCCGGCTGCCCGCGCACGGCGAGCCCGGGCTGCGCGGCGCCCCGTCGGGGGACCTGTACGTCACCGTCGGGGTGGACCCGGATCCGGTCTTCGGCCGCGACGGCGACGATCTCACGGTCACCGTGCCGGTCGGCTTCGCCGAACTCGCCCTCGGCACCACGATCTCGGTGCCCACCCTCGACGGTCGGGTCAGCGTGAAGATCCCCGCCGGCACCCCGTCCGGTCGCACCTTCCGGTTACAAGGTCGCGGCGTCCCCCTCCGCGGCCGGGCGCCGGGCGATCTGCGGGTGACCGTGCAGGTGGCGGTGCCCGCCGGGCTCGACCAGAGGGCCATCGATGCCCTGCGCGCCTACGAGAAGGCCGAGAAGGCCGCCGGATTCGACCCCCGCACCACCTGGCCCGGCCGCCGGTAGAGGTTGAGGGTCTTCGATTACGGTGTCGCCGTGGTCGTCCCGGTGGTGCGCAGCCGCGGCAGCAGCAGGCCGAGGACGACCATCCCCAGCCCGAGGGCGAAGTGCAGCCAGTTGTCCGCGGTGTTGACCGGCACGAAGTTTGCGCTGCTGTCCTTGTCGATGACCAGCCCGTAGAGCCACAGCACCAGATAGATGATGCCGCCGACGACGAGGAAGCCCTTCGCGGTGGTGGGCGTGCGCGCCGACGCGATCCCGGCGACCCCGAACAGCAGATGCACGAGGTTGTGCAGGATGGACACCTGGAAGATGCCGAGCAGTGCGGCCTCGGAATGATGGCCGGCGAAGGTGAGGGTGTCGTAGTCGGTGGTCATCCCGGGGATGAACCCGAGCACCCCGACCCCCAGGAACACCGCACCCACGAGCAGGGCCGCCGCCTGGACCGGGGTGGCGAACAGGGAACCACGCTGGGCAGGTTGTGCGGACATCGCCGAACCTCCTTGTCTCGATCGGAAGGTGGACTCATCGGAGAAGCCACTGACCGGAATACCCGAGAGCCCGACCCCGAACCCGAGAGACCGAGAACTACATCTAGTCCGGGGGCGGACCGGGGACCCTATTCCGGTGGTGGGTCGGGCAACGCCGGGGTGGGAGCGTCGAGCAACGAGTTGAGCCAGGTCAGCGCCTCGATGAGGGCGGTGACCCGCACCTCGGAGTCGGGTTCACGTGCGGCGGCGCCCAGGTGCACCCGGGCGGCGGCGGGGTCACCGGCCAGCAGGGCCAGCACCGACCGCGCCACCCGGGCCTGCCGCGGGGGAAGCTGCCGGGCATCGACGACCTGCCCGGCGCCGGTGCGGACCTCGAGGACGAACGCCTCCCCCTCGGCGGCGCGGCCCAGCCGGGCCACCGCCACGTCGGCGATCGCACCCGTCAGCCAGGTCAGCACACCGCCGTAACAGCTCCCGGGCCCCGGGACGATGTCGGGCGGCGCCGCCAGCGAGGACAGCTCCCGGCCCAGCGTCGCGTACCGGTGTTCGGACGCCAGCGTAAGCAGGCGCCCGGCCACTTCCGCCTCCGGGCGGAAACGCCCCTCGAGATCGGACCCCATGCGCGTCGTGTACCCATCCCCACCGCGTACACACGCCTTTCCCGGGGCATCGGCGCATCGAATCCGGGTCGCATCCGTGGGCCGGTTCCGCACCGGGTCGGCCGCCGATCGGCGCGATCCGGTGCCGCCACAACACCTGCGCCCCAACGTCATACGCGAGGAACCGCGCCCGGTCCGATGGTGCGGGGTACGTCGTAGTCGATGCTGTACCTGCTTCCTCTCGGGCGCCGCGAACAGGCCCGGGTAGAGCGTGCGGCGTAGTCGATACCATGCCTGCCTCCTCTTGCTCGGTGGTGTAGGGCGGGCCCCTCCGGGTCCGGCCCGCTCTGCCCGATGCGGGTGTGCGGTAGCCCACGCGACGTGCCGCCGGAATCGGACAAACCAGCCGAATTCGGGCATGCGATGCCACGCACCACGCCGCCCGGGTTGCGCGGCGAGCCGAGCACGCCAGCGGTCCGTGCGCATCCGCGGTACGGCGCGCGTTTCGGCATTCGCGCTGGTGCACCGGGTGGCAAAATTATGCTGGACGGACGTTCAAGTAGCACAACTCGGGCGGATTGCTGTACAAATGATGTCAACGACACTTACTTGTGACTCATATCACACCTGTTTGTGATGTGGGTTCACGGATGAACGTTTGTTGTGCAACCGCCGGCCCGGACCCCGCCGACGGGCGCACCCGGGGAGAAATGGGTTCTGTGCCGATGTTGTTGCCGATGTCGCCGACCGATGCGTTGTTTCTGGTGGGGGAATCCCGCGAGCATCCGATGCACGTGGGTGGGCTGGCGGTGTTCACCCCGCCCGAGGGCGCCGACGCCGGGGCGGTTCGGGAGATGTTCGAGGCCGCCGTCGACGACGAGCAGGTCGCACCGTTGTTCCGCAAACGTGCCCGCCGGTCGCTGACCTCGCTGGGCCAGTGGGGCTGGGACACCGCCGGGGACGTCGACCTCGGTAATCACGTCCGCCGGGACGCCCTCCCCCGGCCCGGGGGTACCGAGGAGCTGTTGACCCTGGTCTCCCGGCTGCACGCGACCCTGCTGGATCGGTCCCGACCGCTGTGGGAGATGCACCTGATCGAGGGCCTGGCCGACGGCCGGTACGCGGTCTACACCAAGATCCACCACGCCCTCGCCGACGGCGCGTCGGCGATGACCCTGTTGCGGCGCAGCATGAGTGAGGATCCGGACCGCCGCGGCATGCCCGCCCCCTGGCACCCCACCCGCGGCGAGGGCGCCCGCGCCCGGCTGAGCACCCCGGTCGCCGGGAACCCCGCGCCCGGCGCCCTGACGTCCGTCCCGAATCCGCTGACCCTGCCCGGGCAGGCGCTGCGGGCCGCCCGCGGTATGGCCGGGGAGATCGCCGGTCTGGCGCCGGCGGTGGCCGCGGCGGTGGAGCGGGCCCGCCGCGCCCGGGGCGGCCCGTGGGCGCTGAACGCCCCGCACACCGTGCTCAACGTCCCGATCGGCGGGGCCCGGCACTTCGCCGCCCGCTCCTGGCCGCTCGAGCGGGTCCGTCTGCTCGCCAAACACGCCGACGCCACCGTCAACGACATCGTGCTCGCCCTGTGCGCCGGTGCGCTGCGCCGGTTCCTCGACGGGCTGGGCGCGCTGCCGGCCGATCCGCTGATCGCGATGGTCCCGGTCAACCTCCGCGGCTCCGCGGCCGACCAGGATCGGGCCGGGAACCGGGTCGGGATGCTGATGTGCAACCTGGCCACCCACCTGCCCGTCCCCGCCCACCGGCTCGAGACCATCCGCACCTGCATGCGCGAGGGCAAGGCGGCGTTGCGGAGCATGAGCCAAGCCCAGCTACTGGCCCTGAACGCCCTCGGCGCCGCCCCCCTGGGGTTGGAACTGCTCACCGGCCGCCGCGGTCCGCAGCGGCCGCCGTTCAACCTGGTGATCTCCAACGTCGCTGGACCGTCCACCCCGCTGTACTGGAACGGCGCCCGGCTCGACGCCCTGTATCCGCTGTCCATCCCGGTCACCGGACAGGCACTGAACATCACCTGCACCAGCACCGACGACCAACTCGTCTTCGGCCTCACTGGCTGCCGGGCGGCCGTGCCGAACCTGCACCCGATGCTCGACCACCTGCACACCGAACTCGACACCCTCGACACCGTCGTCGGCCTCTGACCCCGCCACTGCAGCGGCGACGAACCACCGATCGACCGATTCACCGCACCAGATCCGGGAGAAGGGACACCGCCCATGCACCCCACCACCACCCTGACCGGCCACCGCACTCCCGAACTGGACCGAACGCGCCCGGCCGGGCGGCTGCGCCCCGGCATGGTGATCGCCGCCGTCGCCGCGGCCAGTGTGACCGGCCCGGCCTGGATCGTCACCGGATCGCTCGTCGCGGCCGCCGTCATCGCCGCCGCCACCCTGGCCGCGGTCACCGCCGCCGCCCTCATGATCTGAAACAACTTTACCGACAGAGCATTTCACCGAACTTCACCGAAATCGCACAAGGACGCCGCCCGCCATGAGTGCCCCCACTGCCCATCGAACATCCGCCGCCGGTTCCCGGACCGCCGCGATCAGTACCGCCGAGATCAAGGCCCGGCTCGCCGCCATGTTCGCCGACGAACCACCTCCCGACGATCCGGATCCGGGGTCCCCGACGGTGACGCCGACACAACCCCATTGATCTGCGCCCGACCCGTCAGTACCGGCCACACCGATCCGGCCGCATCTCCGAGGAGGAACCTGCTCTCGTGAACACCAACGTCGCCCTGCTGCTGCTTGTTCTCGCCGGCGGAATCGGCGGCACCGCCGCCGTCCAGGCTGCCCTGACGCGTCCGGCCAGTCGACGCCGCGGCCGCGGCCGCGCGGTCCCGTTCCACCCCGGCGGCTGAGGATCGCAAGGAGGAAACCCGATGGGAGTGATCAGCGCTGCCCGCACCCTGTTGCGGGTGCAGTACGAGATCGTCCGGGCCCCGATGTCCGTCCTCGACGAGGCCGTGCTGCCGGTCGTCTTCGACGACGGCGCCCCGGCCCGGTTGGCGTGCGAGCACCTTCTGATCGGCTGTGACCGCGCCGCCGCCCGCTGGCTCGCCGACACCCCCGCGGCCGCCCGCGCGGACCGGCTGCGCCGGCGCAGCGCCCCGACCCGCTACGCCCTCGCCCGCGGTCGCCGCCGGACCCACCTGGCCACCGACGCGGTCCTGGCCCGGCACCGGGCCCGGTTCGAACAGCGACGCCACGCCGCCATCTGACCGGGGACACACGCCGAGGCTTCGGCCGAACGCGCCGCCGGTGTCGGGCCGGAAGGGACGAACCAGTTGACCGTCATGACAGTGCCCACCTTCCAGACCGTGTTCCGGGAGACGGCCGGTCTCGTCGTCAACGGCAGCGACCTGCCCCGCTGCAACGCAGTCCTGACCCACAGCCTCTACCGGCTGCTGCTGACCGGGCAGGCCAGCGCCGCCCGACACCGCCGCTACATCATCGAACCCGGCGACCTCCCGATCACCCGCGGACTCGAGGAGAACATCACCGACTTCAGCCAGCTCGGGCAACACCTCGATCCGGAGCGGATCCTCGCCCAACTCGCCACCTACAGACCGCTCGACCGGATCCCCGCCTCCGACACCGAGGCCCGCTTTCCCGACCTGGTCGGCGGGCTGGCCGTCACCCTGGCCCGCACGTTCACCGTGACCGCCCCGGGACTGACCCGGCCCGGGCCCGCGCACTGGGAGACCGTCCGCGCCCTCACCGACCTGTACCTATGATCCGCCCGGACCACACCCGGTGTCCGCGCATTCGGTCGACGACGCCGGAACACTTTCGGCACTATGGGTGTGAACTCCGGTTGCGGATAGTCGACGGCCGTAGGAGAGGGGTTGCCATGGTTCGTCCACGCCCAGTACGTGGGCGCCGCTACTGGGAGCAGCAGGTCTCGGCTGAGCAGCACACCCACCGACACACCGACAACTCTTCTCCCCCGCCTGCAGAAAACCCAGCCTCGCTGGTCGAGCACTGTCACCGCGGCCGGAAGAACGAGGACTGTAGTGTCTGCGACGGTGTCGAGCACGCAGAGTGACTGCAGTCCTTAGGGGTCAGGGGCACACGGGTACGACCAGGGTGTAGATCTGCTGCGTCTGTTCCGGGGTGGGTGCGGTACCGCGGTTCTCGGCCAGCTCTGCGATCGTCGCGATGACGGTCTGCTCGTCGATGCCGTTGGCGAGGTCGATGCAGGGTTCGATAACGATGTGTTTGATCGACGCGTCGTTGCGGTTAACCGCCAGCTCCGGGTATCGGGCACGGAATGCGGCGACGAAAGCGTTGAGGTCGGCATGGTAGCGGGCCATCACCGCGGCCCGGTCCATCTCCTCCACGGCGCCGGTGGTCTCGGAGGTGGCCGTGGTTGCGTCGGGATCGGGATCGGAGCTGCAGGACACCAGCACACCGACCGTGGCCGCGGCGAGACCGATCACACGGGCGGACTTCATCACCGCAGGCTAATGCGTAACCCCGGGCAACGGCAGGCGAAGCCGACTGAGGCGGGATCAGCCGTTGATCGGTTCGCCGATCGCGACAGGTCCGGGGCAACCCGGGGTGGCGCACTCGTACAGGTCGGTCTCGATCAGCACGCCGCCCAGGCTGGCATAGACGTAGTGCCGGAACGCAGCCTGACCGCACGTCACACAGTCCTGATCGATCTGAATCCACTCGCCTCCCACGGGACGAATCCTAAGCGGACGCGACTGCCCAGCGGCCGGTCGGTGCGTGGATTGACGGGCGAAGCTCGCCTGTGGCAGGAGGGTCAGCCGGCCGGAGGCCGACTTCCGGCCGTAGGGCGATCTCGCCGGTCAGCATTGCTGCGGGAAACCCACGGCGATGACTCGGGTCGGACGGCCTGGTAGTCACCGAATACCCGCCAACCGGGTGGCGCTGCAGGCCCGGGAAGACTTCTACCGGCTCGCTCTAGAGCTGCGGATCGATGGTGGTCGGTGATGGCACGCGGCACCCGCACCAACCTCGCGACCCTCGCCGGCGACAACTCCCCCGTCGACCGTCCCACAGTCGGCGGGACACCGACCAACGTGCCGCCGGGCGAACTCGCGCCGAACCCCCGCAACCCGCGTGACGACCTCGGCGACCTCGCAGCCCTGGTCTCGATCACCGGCACCCAGCTTCAACCCGCTCTGGTGGTCACCAGGTCGGCCTACTTGCGGCTGTACCCCGAAGACGAAACCGAGATCGGTCTCGCCCGCTGGATCGTGATCAATGGCTGCCGGCGCCTTGCCGCCGCAGCCAATTTCGGCCGTCCGGCCCTCGACATTGTCGTCAAAGACGAAGTCGCCGAGGATCGGATAACGCTGCTGGCAGCAGCGGTCATCGAGAACGTCGGCCGGCGGGACTTCGACGTCATCGAAGAAGCCAAGGCCGTCGAACTGATGGTCGCCGAATGTGGGACCGTCGAGAAGGCAGCCCTCAAGCTCAACAAATCCAAGGGCTGGATTTCACAACGACGGGCGCTGCTCAAACTCGCCCCTGAACTCCAAAAAGCCATTCGTACAGGTGAACTCGCGATCCGTACCGCGCGCTCCCTCGCGCAAGTTCCGCACGCGGAACAAGTCGACAAGTGGCAATCCGAGCGGCAGCGTGGAAATCAGGCAGACACGAGCGACCAGGACAGCACTCCAGCCGATCGAAAATCTGACCGTCCCGCGGTGACTGCCGCGAAGGTCACTCGCGCGTTCCGGCGCATGGAGGCCGATCCGGTGACCCTTGCCGACGCACTGCTCGAGTACCTCGACGAGGATGGCTTGCACGCACTGCTCGAGGTCCTCACCAGTCCCCGATCCTGATCGCCCTGTGCCGGTGTTGTTTACCGCGGTTTACAACACCGGCACTGTGGGTCACCGTGAAGTACGCGCCTGTCACTGACAAGAATGCAGTGGCGGTCGGTGCCGCGTCTCGTGCGGACTACCTAACGCTTCCAACGACGCCCGCACATTTCGTCGGCCCTCCCTACTTCTGCCCATTTCTATTGTGAGCAGTAGCTGACGGTTGAGGTCGTTCGCTTCGTCAGCTGTTACCGGCGCCGCCCGAGAAGGCAAAACGGGTTGAGCGCCGTTTTGCGGTCACCAGGGTTCGTTTTGGCCATGGCCATACCGGAAACCTCCAGATGGCACGGCAACCCGGCGATCACCATCAGTGGCCCGGCGGCAGGCTATCCGTATGCTGCGACACGACCACCGTTCGCTGTGCGCGGGGGCTGGTAGACAGACCAGGTGGTTGAACGCTCAGATCCGGGAGGCCTCGATGCCGCGACGATCATCGTGGATGAGTACGACGGCGGCCGCCCTGGGTGGAGAGCTGGCACGCATCGGGCTAACCGTCCCCACCGACCAACTCGAGGTCCTGCTCACCGAACGAGTAGCTGCCGTAGCGGAGCAGATGCACATCACCGAACGCACCGCCCGCCAGTACTTCGACCACGACACACTGCGCACCCTCGCCCGCGACCTGGCCCTGATCATCAAAGATGAGGCGCCCGGCGCCGACCTACTGGCCCTGCCCCGCACCACCGCCATGCCTCTGGCCACCCTCGGTGCGACGATCGCCGCCCTCGTCGAAGTCACCGCCCTCGGCGGCGCCGACAAAGATCCCGACGAGCCGGCAACGGCGATGGCACTGATCTCCACGCTCGGCGTCCTGGCCAGAGACCACGACGGGGACCTCCCCGCCGTCTGGGTGCCCGAGCCGCGCCGAGGACTGCGACTGCCTGCCGTGCCGGATCGAGCGGATACGTCGGCAGCGTTGGGAGCGGCGGCAGCGGTTCTGCCCCGACATGCCGGGCGACCCTTCGGTCACGCCGACCGCTGCGGCTCGCTAAGCGCGGCCCTCGTATTGGCGGATCGTGCGAACCACAACGGGCCGAGTGAGAGCGTGCGTCGACGTTTTGGTGGCAGAATCACGGCGTGGCGCCTGGAGAGGGAGAGGTTCCGTTCGCCGTCCTCAATGACGGGCGCGTCATCAGTGCGCGGTTCCGCACCACCGTGACACCGCAGCCGCCGTCCAGCCTGAGCGATCCAGAGACGACCCACTGGACGCTCGTACTCGACGGCCGCGAGTTCGCGGTGGCTGGGCACGAGTACGGCCAGCTGCCCATCAGCGCCGACTGGACCGGCGGCGGCAAGGCGCCGCTTTCGGCGCACGCCGATGGGGACGGTCACGTCGTGCGCTACGACTTCTTCTACTTCCACCACCTGGGGTGCGTATCCGGGCCGGTCGCGCTGACGTTCGACGTGCGATCCATGACCGTCGTGGTCGAGGCGGACTTGAGCTTCGAACCTGATTGACATCACGCTGGGTTGGTGGATGACGCGGATACATCAGCAGCGACGGGAACGCCGGGCACGGTTCTGCCCCGACATGCCGGGTCACCCTTCGGTCAGCCGACTTGCTGCGGCTCGCTAATCGCGCGGCCCTCGTACTGACGGATCGTCTGGCGGATCGGCTCAGCCGCCACCTTGTAGATATCGACCACCGTACTCGCTCAAAGACCTCGCAAAAGCACTCGGTGACCGATTCCCCGACCCACCCGACACCGGCCGGAAAACCCTGGTCCGGACCGAAATCGGCCGCAACGTCGAACTGTTCGACCGCACCCGGGAATGGGCCTACGCCGAGATCCGGAAGCGGCCGTAGCCGGTCGCGGGACACGGAGATCTCGGCTGGCCGCGCGCTACTCGATGACGAGGAGGCGGCCCGGCGAGCCGACGACCTGGATCGGCACCCTGCTCGTCCGGACGGTGATCGCCCGGGACTCTCACCGGACACAGCGCCGAGGGGTCCTACTCCTCGACGAACAGCAGGAGCGTTGTCAACGTCGGCAGCGCGAACGCAATTACCCGAACGCGCCGCTACGAACGGGTTGCGCTCACTGGGCTCTACCCGGCAGGTCGATCTCGGCGGATACCTCCTTGAGGCGGCGTGTGGCTCTTTCCAACTGACCCTCGAGTTCGAGGATTTCCACCACCAGCTCGTCCCGCTCCGCGAGCCAGTCGGTAACCTTGCGCTGAGGGGATTTCGTCTTCATCATTTCACGATACGCCCAGGTCATCGGCCGATGGCCACCCCAAGTGCCGACCCCTTTTGTTGCGCTGCGTGAGCTCCATTACCCGCACACCCGGTGCCACAACCACCGAAGCAGTCAACGTCGCTGTCCCGATCCGCGTGGCCTATGACCAATGGACCCAGTTCGAGTCGTTTCCTCAGTTCATGGAGGGGGTGAAGGAGGTTCGGCAGATCGATTCCACCACAACCCAACATTGCCGGGCAGAGCAGGGAATTCAACGCCACGACATGTCGAAGTTCAAGGAGTTCATCGAAGGGGGTGAGGATGATCTCGCGCCGGGGCCGCGCGGGGCCCGAGGAGGTGGGTTCGATCGTTCGTCCTCGGTCCGCGCGCGACGGGTGACGGCCCTCGGCCGAAGGGGTCAGCGGTCGAGGGTCTCGCCGCCTGCGGACTGCCGTCGAGCCGCGGGCAGCGTACGGGTGGAGTACCCCGAACCGGACGTAATATGCGCGCCCCGCCGGCAGATGGTCTTCCACCACGTCGCACCATCGCGGCATGACATCCACAGATAACCCTGGACGGCGGGTGGGCGCGGTCAGGACTCGTCGGGAAGGGCGTCGTCGGGGCGGTCGACGTTCCCGCACCAGGCGCCGGTTTCGGTGCCGCGCGCACGGCTGCGTTCCCGGCGAGGCCAGGTCCGTCCTGGCCGGAGCACGCCCCGACATGGCATTCCGACATCTCCAGCACCGTCGAACGGTGCCGGCCCCGGCCAGGGCACAACGTCACCACTCATCCCGACCAGACAGAGGACGCCGCTATCTGGGCGCCGCTTGCCGGATCTCTTGCCGTACGATCCCCTACCTCGGTATTGCGCACCCCGACACGGCATCGGGCAGATCCGGATGACGCCTAGTTGGGTGTGGTCACCTGAGTAGGCCCCAGTTCGGCCACTGATCGTCAGGCGGATTCCAGTGAACGTCGCAACACCCGACGCTAATCGGAGGTTGCGATGCACGACTCGACACAGCCCAACAGTGGGCACCCCGGTGTTGCTCTGACGGAGAAGCGGGAACAGTTCGCTCGGCTGATCCGGCAAGGGGTTGGTAACTCCGAGGCGTGCCGCCGTGTCGGAATCAACCGCCGGACCGGGACACGATGGCGGTTCGGGCGCACAATCACCAATACGGCCGGCGAGCCGGTGCACTATCCGCCAGTGACTTCTGACGTTCGCACGCGGCCTCGCTCGCCCCGCTACCTGTCCCTGGACGAGCGGATCATGATCGCAGATCTCCGCCGGGCCGGCTGCGGTGTCCGCGCGATCGCATCCGAGCTCAACCGATCACCGTCGACGATCAGCCGGGAGCTACGCAACAACGCCACCGACAATGAGTACCGTCCGCACGCTGCCCAGCGGCTGGCCGTGCACCGGATCGGGCGCCCTCGCGCCCGCCGCCTCGATACCGACGCCGTCCTGGGCGCGCACGTCGCACAGTTGCTCAGCGACCTGAAGTTCAGCCCGGAACAAGTCGCGCATCAGCTCCGCGTCGATTTCCCCGGCCAACGAAACCGGCATCTGTGCCCGGAGAGCATCTACCAGGCGATTTATGACCAACGGTGCGGCCTGACACGGCCCGCGAAACGGTCCTTGCGGACCGGCCGATACCGGCGTCGCCGCCGCCTGTCGGGCTTGGAACGTCGCGGCCGGTTGACGAATATGACGATGATCGACCAACGACCCGACGAGGCGGCCGACCGCAGCGTGCCCGGGCATTGGGAAGGTGATTGCATCATGGGAGCGGGGAACAAGACGGCGATCGGCACGCTGGTCGAACGACGAAGCCGGTACTGCATGCTGATTCACCTTCCCGGCCGAAACCGTGCCCAGGAACTTCGTGACGGCATCGCGGCGGCGATGGCAGCACTGCCGCCGCAGCTTCGGAAGACCCTGACCTGGGATCAGGGCAAGGAGATGGCATTGCACCAGCAGATCTCCGCCGAGACCGGCCTGGACGTGTTCTTCTGTGACGCCCACTCGCCGTGGCAGCGCGGCAGCAATGAGAACCTCAACGGGCTTCTGCGTCAATACTTTCCCAAGAGCAGCGACCTCGGCATCTATACGCCGGAGCGTCTGGTCGAGGTTGCCTCCCAGTTGAATAGTCGACCCCGCAAGACCCTGGAGTGGGCAACTCCGGTCTCGCTTCTTACTGAGATACCGTCATCCCACGACAGGCCCAACTGTTGCGACGTTCGCTAGATTCTGCCC
>NZ_JBLWIT010000014.1:0-43202 GCF_048381435.1 Rhodococcus mengyinensis
TATTTCGCAAAGGAGGTGAAGTGAAGACCCGCCGCTGGGACTTCATCTCCGACCATCGCGCCGAGTTCGGCGTGCAGCGGCTGTGCCGGGTGCTCGGGACCTCCCGCTCCGGCTACTACAAGCACCTGGCCACCGAGGATGCTCGCGCCGACCGCCAGGCCGACGAGGCCACGACGGTCGCCGAGATCCGCGCCATCCATGCCAAGCACCGCAGCGCCTACGGCGCCCCGCGGGTGCACGCCGAACTCCGCTCCCGCGGGCGCAAGATCAACCGCAAGCGGGTGACTCGGCTGATGCGAATCAACCACGTCGTGGGCCGGCACCTGCGCCGCACCAAGCGCACGACCATCGCGGACAAGTCAGCTCCACCGGTCCCGGATCTGGTGATGCGGGACTTCACCGCTTCGGCTGTGGATACCAAGTGGTGTGGGGACGTCACCTACATTCCGGTGGGCTCGTCGTGGTTGTTTTTGGCGACGGTGATCGACATCTGTTCACGTCGGGTGGTGGGGTGGTCCATCGCCGACCATATGCGCACCGAGCTCGTCACGGACGCGATCGAGATGGCGGTGCGCACCCGCGGTGGTGATGTCCATGGGGTCGTATTCCATAGCGATCGCGGATCTCAGTACACCGCAAAGACTTTCGGCGATGTATGCCGCCGTCATGGGATCCGCCCGAGTCGAGGCCGGGTCGGCTCGAGTTACGACAATGCTCTCGCCGAGTCGTTCTTCCAAGGACTCAAGAGGGAGTGGCTGCACGGACGGAGTTGGACGTCGAAGTCGCAGGCACGGCTGGAGCTGTTCGAGTGGCTCTCGTACTTCAACCGACGTCGCCGTCACTCCGCGCTGGGATACCTCTCCCCGGTGGAGTTCGAACAACGACTGATCGCGTCGTCTACGCTGTCAGTTGCCGCATGAAATCCGGTGTCCACTCTCAAGGGGCAACCTCAATCCCGTCGGAATCGACCGCCTCCCGGCAACAGCTCGAGTGGTGATTCAAGGCCGTCACTGGCCGAGTGGCGCAATCCCGTCAGGCAATCCGGAAGGCAGGTGCGGTCCGATCGCCACGTGCTCGAACAAGCCCAGTCCTATCGCACCGTCGGCGCGGGTTGCTCGGCAAATCTGCTGTGCGTGAACGTTTTCCATCGCGCTCGGATCGAGGCCCGCAAGCTTCCAACTGTCCGTTCCGACAATGTCTTTCCCATGATCGGTACCGTGCTTCCACATCGGGTGGTAATAGCCCAATCCCTGCATGAGGAATAGACCTTCGGGTTCAATGGTGATCTTCCGGTTGACCAGCCCACGCGGTCCGACGGTGAGGTCAACATGTTGGGCGCGGCGAGTCCCAGGCCGGTAGTCGATGTCGAATTGGAAGGTGTCGCCGCGGAGGATCCGATCCTCTTCGCCGTAAGCCGGGTCGCCGGCCTTCAGGAAGGGCAGGACGGCGACCGTTCGTGCTTCGCTGCGGCCGTCCGGCATCTCATTTACGGCTACGAGCAAGCATTCGTCCTCGAATCGCAGCAGCGTCCAGGCAAAGTAGATGGCGCTCTTGTGTACACCGTGTCGACCTTCGGCCACAGTGCCGGTGGTCCGACTGCCCCACGAGCGGTCTCGGAAGCCCCGCCACTTGTCGGGCGAGCAGGTTACGGTTTCCCCGCCGACGGTGAATTCGCCGGACCAGTCTCCGAATTGCACTGTACGGAGACGTTCCGAGACGAGAGTCGTTCCTGAGTCTCGTCTCATCCGTCCATCTTCGATGTGCTGTGTTACACCGGTGAAGGTGAGGTCGGCCGAGATACCGTCGTGCTCCTCGAGCACTACACGTAGCACGCGCATCGGTTCGATGACTTCGACTCGCAGGGGGCCCGCGATTGTGTCGCGATCGCGCGAGAGTCGGGAGGAGGCGAACACCGAGTCTTGGCGCCCGTCACGCGCGATGCTGATCGAGGCGTCGACGATACCGCGGTTCGGATGAACGCTGAGACCGAAGCCGACCTGGGTGGTCAAGTCGATGTCGTGCATTGCCATCCAGTGGCGGTCATAGCGGCCTAGGTCGCTCGAGGCGGTCTGCGCCACAGGCAGCGCCGCCTGGTGCACCGGATAGTCGTCCCATTTGCTCAGCACAGGTTCTCCTTTTGGATTTCAGATGAAAGACAGCAAGTCGTGGTCGAGTGCCTGGTGGGCACCGCGATGGATGAGTGAGGCAAACATTTCGAAACCGCGCGCGGTGGGCTGCACGAATGCGAGTGCGGCAACCATGGCGATAAGTACGGAGCCGCTGAGCCGTCGGTGCTCACGCTCTGCGGTATCGATATCCCACCCCTGTACGCCGCGGTCGTGCAGCGCACTCACGTGCGCTTCGAGCAGTCGCTGTTCCACTCGGCGGCGAGTGTCGGGGTCAAGTGCAGTGCCCAGGAAGAATGCGAGGTCCCAGGCGGGTGAGGTCCAGGCCAGCGTCTGCCAGTCGACTATCCAGGCGCCGGCATCACCCCACAGCAGATTATCGAGGCGAAGGTCCTGGTGCACGAGTGTGCGGGGCCCTCGAATTCCGGACGCCCAGCTGAGGCAGCGGTGACCGAATGTCTCGATGAGTTGCCGCTGTTGTGGGTCTAGGAGAGCGCCGACGGTGTCCCGGTGCCGATGCCACGACTGTTCATAGCGTTCAGCGAGACCCGTGATGTGGTCTTCGGTCCGGTTGTAGAAGCGGTCGGTGCCACCCACGGCATCCTCGTCATCCCAGAAGGGGGCCTGGAGTCCCGCCAGCTGATCTGCGACAGATTCAACCTGTTCGATCGTACCGTCGCGCAGTTGGTCCAGGGGACGGGTGGCGGAGGAGAGATCCTGCAGAATCAGCCCGGGCGGACCGTCCCCTCGGGGAAGGCTGCCAAGGAACCTCGGTGTCCGGATGTCGAGGCGCGGCCTGAGTTCTGCGTAGAAGAATCGCTCCCGATCGAATGCGCCGATTCTGGATGCCGTTGCTGCCGAGTGTGTGTCGCTGGGGGGCAGCTTTACGAACACGGACGACGGGCCTGACGGCCCGGGGGTGTAGGTGAGCTCGACGCGGTAGCTGTCGGCAAGCTGGCCGGCCCCAAGTGGCAGCGCTCGGCACTGCTCGACACTCCCGCCTTCTGGCAACGATCCACCAGCTCGGAGGGCCTCGGCGATGTCACCCGCCATAGAGGGCTCGGTTTGGGTGGTGGGGTTCATGCATCCTCCAGCATCTGGGCGCGCAGTGACTCGATGTGCGCGGGGGTGACTGAGCATTCGTTCGTGAGGTACGCAGCAACTCCCCCGTAGGTGATGTCGAGGAATTCGAGCGCCGACTCCATCGCCCGCGCCGGCGCCTCCCACAAGGACCGAACGTCGTCGACGTGGATTCCGAGGCGCTCGAGCAGAGCAGCATGCTCGGCCGCCCGGTCGGGTCGATACCTACTTGTCAGTGCGTAGTCGGCGGTCACGACGTTCCGCGGCACGCCGACCACTTCCAGAACAAGGGCCACAACGAGGCCGGTTCGATCCTTTCCGGCGTGGCAGTGCACGAGAGCCGGGAGGTGGTGCGGATTTGACAGTACCCGGATCACCTCGCCCAGCACGTCGGTGCGGCGACGTAGTACCAGTTGGTACCACCGGCCTAGATCTTCCTCGTCGAATGTGGTGATCTTGCCGTCCCGCAGCAGGCGCATGAAGTCAGTCTCACTTCCTTCGACACCTTCGGGGATCGGAGCGTGAAACAGCTGTGCGCCGGTCGCTCGATCCCAGGCAGACGGGATCATTCTGGCCTCGCGGTGCGACCGCAAGTCGACAATTGACCTGAGACGTAGGCACTGATAATCCTCTGTGCGGAGTTCATCCCATAGCGATTCGGCACCGGATCCGGAAAGCCCGAGAACCTCCGATCGATACAGCCGGCCCATCGCGGTCCGCTTTCCGTCGCCTGTGGGGTATCCGCCTACGTCTCGGACGTTGGTGGTGCCAGGAATCGGGATCCGGGGATCGAGCTGGTTGTTCCGTCGAGCCCCCACCGAGCGTTCGTCACTCATCGTGGTCGGTGCGTGCGCGACCCAGCGTGGCCAACAGGTCTTCGTGCAACTCCATCCAGATGTCGTGATACGACTCGACCATCGGACGGGCTAGTGCGTCGGTGTTTCCGTTCCGGAATTGTTCGAGCGCATGGTCCAGGCGCTGGCGATAGAGACCAAATCTGGGCTGTGCAGTGGCCGCTTGCGCTATGACCGCGGCAACATCGTGGTGGACGGGCGACAGGCCGCTGAGCGTGGTAGTGAGGTCCTGATCGATCTGCCAGGACGAGGCGATGGCCTTGAAGGCGCGGTTTGGCCCGAGAAACACGTCATAGGCAGACGTGATGACTGCGTGCTGGTCGGCGGTTACCGCCGCCTCGGTGACCAGCAGCAGACGTGCACGGCCCACCGGGGTGAGGCTTGCTCCGGTGATCCGTCCCGTGCGTTGCTTGACGAAGCCCTTCTCTTCGCTCGCCGCAACCACCTCGCGAACACGTTCCGCCGGGATGCCGCTACTGATGGAGATCTGCTCCACGGTTGCGAACCCACGAGTTCGGATTGCCTGAAGTACCTCGAACTCGTCGGGCATGGTCGATACGGTGTCGCTGCTGTGCGGCGGTACGTCGTTGGCCCACGAGCCCGTCAGGAAGAGCCGCGGGATCATCTCGCTGGCGACGCCCCCGACCATCCTGTCGTGGCACGCTTCAACGACGGGATGAATCGACATGAATCCGTGATCGCGAACGAGATCGTCATAGATTCCCGCCGCGCGGGCGAAGGGCAGCAGGAAGCCTGAGGCGTAGACAACCGCGCCGGCCATCACCTTCTCCTGTTGGCTCATAGCGGCTATCCGCTTGTAGAGCGCTTCGGACTTGGCTTCTGCCTCGGCCCGCAATTGCGCCATGTCCTCCAACGACAATGTGCGCAGTTGGTCGATTGGTGTATCGAACTTCTCGCGGGCATAGACCGCCACGCCGGTGACGTGGGGCAGGTAGTTGCTCGGTTCGGTGAACATCGTCGAAAGATCGAACACCTTCGTCTCGAGGTCAGTATCACCCGCGAAGAACATCGCGATCGTCACGGCATACGGCAGGCCCTGCGTGGTGTCCGACCACGGGTATGCCGGTTCATTGATGAACAGATCACGCACGATGACGAAGCCGCCGTCCGCGGTGGGATACGGGCCGCTGTCGCCGAGTCCGAGGCGATTGTCGAAGTGCACAAGAAATCCGAGCAGTTCGAGTGCGCCGTTGAAGCGCTGGAACGTCGACCGGCCGTTCTCGTCGGAGAGTGCAATGCGGTCGGATTCGAAGTGGGCGATCCATGACGGATCGAGGATGGGGGCCTGGTAATCGCGCATCGACGCGAACATTGGTCCAGATCCCCACAAGCCCCTGTACAGATGTCGAACTGTGCTCATCGCTTCAGTGATCCGCCGCGTACGGTAGTCGTAGTCATGCAGACCGAGTTCCAGAGCGATACCCCGCCCGAAGCTCGGTGCGCTGGCGCACGCCCAGATGTGCAACATATTGATCTTGGTGCCGATCTCCCTGCGTGCTCGGCTCGCGATCTCGCTGATTCCGTCAGCACCCACGTGATCCTGGATGGCTGTGAGCCACTCCGGGTGATGAAACCAGCTGTCCATGATCCCCATAGCCTCGTACTCCTGACGGGGAATCAGACCGGACTCGCCCTCGGTGGCACGGGCGGCGAGGGCGTCCCACTCGTTCCAGGCAAGGTAGTGCAGCACATCGTTGACCTCGTCCACGGTGAGCTCACGGTTCATCGACGTGTCATCGAGGTCGAGCACCGCCGAGGTCTGGCGGGCGACCATGACCTCGTGGCCTTCTCGCCCGCGCGGAACCTCGCCCTGAAACTTGTTGAGCAACAACTGGATCTGCGCCAACTGTTCGGCCGTCATGGCTGGGGCGCTGTCCGGCGTCGGCGTATCATCCACGGGCGCACCCGTTTCGACGCTCACGGTGCCCGTCGGGCGAGAGATGAGATCCATGCGCACGCGGACGCCGTCCGCCGGGATGATTTCGCCGCGAGAGGTACGGACGCCCTTGTCGAAGGCGACCGACATGATGCATGGAATGCCGTATTCGCGGCTGAGGATTCCAAGGTGGCTCTCCGGTGCGCCTTGCAGGGTAATCACACCACGTACCCCGGCGTTCAATGCCATGGACAGGAACGTCGTGGTTCCGCCGCGTGCGATCACAATCACATCGCTGACGTCCTCCCCGCTCTCAACGAAGGAGATAACATCTTCAGGTGTGTCCAGCCACTGTGCGCGGCCCTCGACCGGCTCCGGGTTTTCGTAGACGTTGAGTCCGGTGCCGACAGGCTCGAAAGCGCCTGGGGTCGCGAGGACCGTTTGCTCGGGAATGGTCATGGTTCCTCCGATGGTCGTACCCAGATGGAGATAGCGAAAGTAAGTCAGGATCTTGGTCAAGCGGGCAGGAGATCGAGAGCATCCAGATCGATTGCCATGCGCGCTCCGAATGCGATCAGGCGGCCGTACATTGCCTCCATACGCGCGTTGGTTTTGACACTTGCGATGGGCGGCACCAGCATCAGGAGCACGGCGAATGCCGCCTGGCGGTATGCCTGCCAGGCTTCGGCAGCGTCCCAGTCCACGCCATGCTGGGCAAGCTCGTCGACGTGTCGGGCAATTTCGTCCCGTTCGACGGCGCGCCGGCGCTCCGGTTCAAGTGAGGTACCGAGCAGGTAGGCCACGTCGAACATTGCGGGACCCCAGCCGATGGTTTGCCAGTCGAGCACGACGATCTCGTTCTGGCCGAAGAGCATGTTGTCGACTCGATAATCGTGGTGGACAAGCGAACACGGTCCATTCAGGCCGGACGCCCATTCACCAGCGCGACTCACGAATCGGTCGACACAGGCTCGTTCGTCGCTGGTCAGGCCGCTCCCGATTGTCGAGCGGGCCGACGACCACGAGCGCTGCATCCGCTCGACGATGGCCGGGATCGGGACGCCGAGGCGCCGGTGCAGCCAGTCCAGGTTTGCGGTGTCCGCATTCTGCCAGAATGGCGCTTGCAACAGCACGAGCTGATGCCGCGCCTGGCGCAGCAGCGGTAGCGCCAGCTCGGCGAACTGGTCGCCGGGATGGTAGTCCTCGGACAGATCTTCCAGCAGCACGGTGCTCGGAATGCCGTCGTCGAGTTCGACCCCCAACAGCCGCGGCGCCCGAACCGCGGTGCGTGGCGCCAACTCAACATAGAACTTGGCCTCGCGTTCGTAGGCGCCGAGCGAAGCAGCCGTCGCCGCGGCAGCCGGGTCTGCGGACGGCTTCTTGATGACGAGTGAGCGAGGACCGGCGGATTCTTCCGACCAAGTTAGCTGGATTCGGAAGGTATCGGCCATGGCGCCGATCCCGATGGGTGCCTTCTCCATGCCGACCAATTCGGCACTCGGCACCGCCATCCCAGCACTTTGCAGTGCGTGCACCATACGGTCCGCCTCGACGCTTTCGGCTGCAGCGGGAGTCATACCGTTTCCTGTCAAAGGCGGTCTAACCATATTCGTTTCCAATCATCAGTTCAAGGAAGGGTAGGGCCTGACTCAGGACGGAACGGACCGTGTGACCAGGACATCGAGTGCCTCAATCCGGTCGCCGTCCACCAACAACGGATTGATCTCGACCGACTCGACCGATGGCCCGAGTGCTAGCGCCAACTCCGACAGCCGGAGTACCACGTCGACAAGACCGTCGATGTCTGCGGGCTTGCTTCCCCGGAATCCGGTCAGCAATTTGTAGCCGCGCAGTTCTTCGAACATCGATCGAACTTCGTCCGGTCCGACCGGCAGCACCCGTAGGGCGCTGTCGTCGAGCAGTTCCACCAATGCACCACCGACCGCAACGGCTATGACGGGACCCCAGTCGGGATCGTGTGTCACTCCCACGAGAAGTTCCACGCCGCCCGTTCGCATGGGGCTGACGAGCACACCGTCGAGTTCGACACCTGCCGCCTGAGCCCGAGCGGCCAGACGCTCGTATGCCGCAGCGACCTCTGTCGTACCGGAGACGCCGAGTTCGACGCCTCCGAGTTCGGTCTTGTGGGCTACCTGCGCTGAGCACATCTTGAGCGCCACCGGTTCACCCAATCGGACCGCGGCGGCAGCGGCGTCGTCAGCGCTGGTTGCGAGTGTCGCGGGTACGGCAGGAATGCCGGCCCGCTCGAGCAGGTCCCGTCCGGCCAGTTCGCTGAGCGGCCCACTGCCCGGCAGGGTGATATCGCCGTGCGACGCCGAAGACGCCGCAGGCCGGCCCGGCCGGGTCCGTAGCCAGTCCGACCAACGCCCGAGTCCGGCGGCGGCAAGAGCAAAGCGCTCGACGCTCGGCAGCACGATGTCCACTCCGGACGCTGACTTGACCTCGCGCACATGATCGTTCTGAATCTGATCGATCTGCGGGAAGATCACGCCGGGGACGCCGGTGGCCCTGATTGCCGCGCCGACGGCATGAAAGGTGTCGTCGCGTTGCGGTTCGCCAGGCGTCGGTAGCGAGGTGACTGCGCCGATCAGCCCGATCGTGGGCTCGGCGGCCAGCGACTCGAACGCGCTGCGCCACACCTCGGGCCGGGTCGCGGCCGATCCGGTGACGTCGAGCGGGTTCTGGGGGTGGCCATATGCTGGCAGTACCTGCGCAAGTTGGTCCTTGGTCGCCGACGAGAGCGGCGGCAACCGGAGTCCAACGTCCTGACCGCGGTCGGCGATGAGGTCGCAAGCGCCACCGGAGACCGACATGACTCCGACGCCGCTGGCACGCAACGGTCCGGTACCGGCGCAGAGCATTCCCGCGCAGATCAGGTCCTCGACCGAGCGCACTCGGATCACACCGTCCTGACGCAATACCGCGTCGATCACCCGATCGTCGCCGACAAGTGCACCGGTGTGTGCTTGAGCAGTCTGTGCGGCGAGTTCGCTCGACCCGGCCTTGAGGATGATGAGTGCTTTTCCCAGCTCGGCTGCGCGCCGGGCGGCAGCACGGAAGACCGCGGGCTTGCGGATCGTCTCCGCGAAGATGCCGATAGCGCGGGTGTGCTCGTCCTCCACGAGGTAGCGCACTACATCTGCAACCGTAACCATCGCCTCGTTACCGGTCGTCACGACGAAGCTGAATCGGACGTCTTGCCGGCCGGCGTAGCCGACCATCGACGATCCCACTGCGCCGCTCTGGGAAACCAGAGCGAAGGCGCCCGGCTCGACCGGCATGTCCAAACCCAGAGCGCACGGAGCCACGCCGTCCCAGAGATTCGCAAACCCGAGGTGATTGGGCCCGAGCAGCACAACCCCGAGTTCCTCGGCGAGCGCGACAAGCTCCTCTTGCCGTTGTACGCCTTCGGATCCCTCCTCCGCCCAACCCTGGCCGAGCACGGCAGCCGCCTTCGCACCACCGGCAGCGGCATCTATCAGCGCTTCGCCGGTCGCATGCTGCGGTGTCATGAGGAACGCGCAGTCGATACCGCCGTCGATGTCACCGCACGTCGGCACCGTGTGGACGCCGTGAACCTGCCGACTGCGCGGGTTGACCAGGGTCAGCTGTTTGGCCGCTGCGACCCTGTGGTGCTGTGCGAATGCTCGACGAGAAAACAGGTTCTTGTCGCTCGCGCCGACCAAGGCAATCCGCTCGGGCCGTAGCAACCGGTCAAGCGCCTCACGGTCGAGCGGGGTGTTTGCGAGCGTCTGATTACCCATGAATGTGGTCTCCTTCAAACGGACCGGCTGACGCCGTGTCGCGCACGTTGCTGAATAGATGTAGGACCGGCTGCGACGGTCTGCGAACTCAGAGGTGCCCGCGCCGTCGACGCCGTCCCAGGTCCCGGCCGCCCACTGGTTTCGCCGATCAATCGCGTGACCTGCGTGGTTGCGTCGCGTCTACCGGGAGACACTGGTCAAACCAATAGGACGGAACGCACGACTTCGCCTGCTGTCTGCCGGGCCACGACGTCGTTGATCCGTTCGAGGTCCACGACTTCGGAGACCATGCGACTGAGGTCGAGTCGCCCGGCCCTCCACAGGGCGATGAGTCGCGGAAGTTCGCGGCGCATATCCGAAGAACCGTAAAAGGACCCGATGAGTTGCTTCCCGTCATGGAACAGCTCCTGCGCACTGAACTGCACCATGTCGTCGGGCTTGCCGGCGCCGACGACGACGACGCGACCGCCGCGTCGAGCTGCTTGCCACCCGGCGCGAATGGTCGATGACCGCGCGACGGCGTCGATCACTACGTCGAATCCGGGCGCGTCCACCAAACTCTCCCTCGGATCCGAACCGGGTGGCAGGGCCGCAGTCGCACCGAACTCCAGCGCCGCTCGGCGACGAGGATCTTGTAGGTCCACCGCAACGATGTCGGCCGCACCGGCGATGACAGCTCCTTGGATAGCGCTCAACCCCACCGCGCCGCAACCAATGACCAGCACCGACTCTCCGGCTCGCACCCGCGCCGAGTTCAGTGCTGCACCGCATCCGGTGGGTACGGCGCAACCCAACAATGCGGCGTACTCGAAGGGGATGTCGTCTGGAAGCGGCAGCACTCCGGTGGCCGGGACGACGGTCTCCTCCGCGAAGGTTGCGGTGCCCATTCCGGCTTGGACTGGCACTCCGCCGACCGAGAGACTTCCCGAGTCTCCTCGCTCACTAGAGCGGCGACGATTGGAGCAGATGTAGGTTTCCCCTCGCACGCAGTGGTAGCAACGACCACATGGCGGTACCCAGGTGACGAGCACTCGATCACCGGGGATGAGGCCGGTTACGCCCGGCCCGAGTTCGGTGATCTCGCCGGCGCCTTCGTGGCCGAGGACGACCGGTGTCGACTGCCCGAAAGCACCTTTCGACAACGCGATATCGGTCTGGCACACACCGGCCGCGCGGATGCGCACCACCACTTCACCCGGCCCAGGTGCCGGGCGGCAGACGTTGTCGTGGATGGTAAAAGGCTCGCCCGGGTTCCAGGTGACTACAGCACGCACTGCGGCTCCTCTTTCGATGGGATCGAATCACTTGGGTCGCCAAGAACGGCTTTGACCTCGACGTACTCCTCGAGGCCGAACGGCCCCAATTCACGGCCGAGCCCGGACGCCTTGTAACCGCCGAACGGCGAGATCGGCAGGGCCGGTGTCCGCACCCCGTTCACACGCACCTGCCCGGCGTGGATTCGGCGCGCTAGGTCCGCGGCTCGGGCGGGGTTCCCCGACCACACCTCGGCGGACAGACCGTACGGGGTGTCGTTGGCGAGCCTGACCGCATCGTCTTCACCCTCGTGCCCGAGAACGACGAGGACGGGACCGAAGATCTCTTCCTGTACGACCGGGTCGTCTGGTTCGACGTCGGTGATGATCGCCGGGCGAACGAAGTAGCCGCGATTGACCCCGTCCACCGCACCACCGCCTGCAACGCGTGCACCGCGCGCGCGTGCACCTTCCACACAGCTCAAGACTTTCTCGCGCTGCTCGGCGGACGCCAGCGGGCCCATCGTGGAGTTCTCGTCGAGCGGGTCCCCGAGTACGTACGCCGCGGCCGCCGACGCGGCGATAGAAACAGCTTCCTCACGTCGAGCCTCCGGCACGATGAGGCGGGTGGGGGCGTTGCACTTCTGGCCGGCGTTGGTGAAACAGTTGCGCACGGTGGCACGCACAGCTGCCTCGACGTCCGCGTCGTCAAGGACCACAGCGGGCGACTTTCCTCCGAGCTCCAACGTCGCGCGAACGACTCGCTCACCGGCGACCGCACCGATGTGGCGACCAACTGCCAGTGAGCCAGTGAACGAGACGAGGTCGTACTGGCCGGATTGAACCAACGCCTCCCCCGTAGTCGCCCCTCTACCGGTCAGCACATTGACGACGCCGGACGGCACCCCGATCCGCTCACAGAGGGCTGCGACGAACAGTCCGTTCAAGGGTGTGAGTTCGGCAGGCTTCAGCACGATAGTGCAGCCTGCCGCGAGCGCCGGCGCCAGCTTGGCGACGATCTGGTGCACAGGGAAATTCCACGGTGTGATGCCGAGTACCACCCCGACTGGTTCGCGGATGACCGTAGTTCCGGATGCGTCGCGGGCTTCCCATGGGAAGTTTCGGGCGATATCTGCGGTGCTACGCAGCACGCGCTCGGGCAGGTCGGCCTGACCGGCGCGGGACTCCTTGATGGGCATGCCGATCTCACGGGAGGCAAGAACCGCCAGCTCCTCACCGTGCTCACGGAACGCGTCGGCAAGTCGGTCGAGAACGTCGGCTCGCTCGCCCGGTGCCGTCGCCGACCATTTCGGTAGCGCGGCCCGGGCGGCGGCGAAAGCTGCCTCCACCTCGGCTGGGGACGCGTCCACGATGGAACCGATTACCTCCTCCGAGGCCGGGTTCAGCACCGGCAACCGTTCCAGGTCGGGGGAGGAAATCCATTCACCAGCGATATACACCGAATTCGGTGGGAAGGGCATCGTGTCGGAGCCCGGCATGATCGTGGACATCGTTATGCCTTTCCGACGCGGACCGGCAGTTGGGTCCAACCTCGGAAGATGTTGTGCTGCACTCGAGTAGGCTCACCCATCACCTCGAATCGGATCCCGCGGCGCAGTACCTCGCCGAAGAAGGTGCGGATCTCTGCGCGGGCCAGGTGTGCGCCGAGGCAGAAGTGGATACCCCAGCCGAAGGTCAGGTGCTCGTTGGGAGTCCGATCGATACGGAACTCATGTGGCGCCTCGAATACCTCGGGGTCACGGTTGGCCGCGGAGAACCACAACACCACTTTGTCGCCCGCCGCGATGTCCTTGTCACCGATCCGAAGTGGCTCGAGCGCTGTACGCCGCATTGCTGCGACGGGGGTGACCCACCGGAGGATCTCTTCGACCGCCGAAGGGAGGAGGCTCTGATCGGCGACCAGGCGTTGCCAGGTTTCCGGGTGCCGGTGCAACAGCATGGTGCCACCGGAGACTGCATGTCGGGCCGTCTCGTTTCCCGCGGCGACCAGCAGGATGTAGTAGGCCGCGAGTTCTTCCCAAGTAAGCGGCCGACCATCCTTCTTGCCGTTGGCCAGGACGCTGATCAGGTCGGTTGTGGGCTCACGTCGACGCAACTCGGTCAGTTTCTCGAAGTACGCCATCACCTCGTCGCGAGCCGAGGCCAGTGCCGCTTGATCGACCTCGTCGGCTGGGTCGGAGCTGGTGAGCCGATTGGTCCAGTCGACCATTCTCGGCGCATCGGCTGCGGGCACGCCGAGGACTCGGGAGAGCACAAGCATCGGCAGCTTCGCGGAGACCGTGTGCACCATGTCGAATTCGCCTGCTCGGCTCGCGACGTCGTCGAGCAGATACTTCACCGCTTCGTCGATCGCGTCCTGCCACTGTTGGACGCGGAGGGCACGCAGGTGTGGGACCGCAATTTTTCGGAGCTGGGCATGTTCCGGATCGTCCATATTGTGCAGGCTTGCGAGTTTGCCTTCGACCTTCCGGTCGAGGATCTGCGTGCCTCCCGCGGAGGACAGCCTGATGTTGTCGGACGCGGCCGACTTCACGTCGGCGTACTTCGTCAGGGCCCAGAATCCGGGGCCGAGAGGGGACGGTGCGTTCCAATGCACCGGATCGTGCGCCCGCAATTCGTCGAAGACCGGCATCTCGCGGTCCTGGCCGAATATTGAGATGTCCATCAAGTCCGCGCGAGATGCCGCCTCGGTTGCCGCCACTGTGTCCACTTCCCGTCTGTTTCTACGTCTCTCTTCCCCAGACGCTATGATCTCTGTTACGTTTCTGTCAACCATTGAAAATGGCATGACCAAAGGATCTGACGTGCCGCTTGCTCATAAGTCGAATGCATTGGGGGACGCCGCCCCGCTGACCGCGGCGATCTATCCGTTCGATCACCCGCACCGTGCCCGTCCGCGGGCATTGACGGACCTGCTCGGTGGCAAGGGCGCCGGCCTGGCGGAGATGATCTCGACACTCGGGATCAACGTCCCGCCGGGCTTTACCATCTCGGTTCCGCTCTGCCAGCGATATCGGAGGGAGGGCTGGCCGGAGGGGCTGGACGAGGCCATCACACTGCACACCAGCCGGCTGGGTGACCGGATGGGCCGCCGGTTTGGTGACCACAACGATCCGCTGCTCGTCGCGGTTCGGAGCGGAGCCCCGGTTTCCATGCCGGGGATGCTCGACACGGTGCTCAATCTCGGACTCAACGAGTACACCGTCGAAGGGTTGGCCAAAGTCTCCGGTGATGAGAAGTTCGCCTGGGACAGCTACCGACGGTTCTTGCACATGTATGCCACCACCGTCATGGGCGTGCACTGCGACGAGTTGTACGTCGGCCACAGCGGCGACACCACGGAGTCTTTACGCGAGCATGTCGTTTTGCTGCGTGAACGCATCCGTCAGGTAGCCGGCCGGGACGTCCCGGCCGAGCCGACGGTGCAATTGCGTGAAGCGGTCGAGGCGGTCTTCCGCTCGTGGGATAGCCAGCGGGCCCGAACCTACCGCGCAAAAGAGGGCATCGACGAGTCGATGGGCACCGCGGTCAACGTACAAGCAATGGTGTTCGGCAATCGAGGGCTCAACTCGGGAACCGGTGTCGTCTTCACCCGGGACCCGTCGACCGGGGAGGCAGCCCTCTACGGCGACTACCTCCCGATGGCTCAAGGCGAGGACGTGGTGGCGGGCACTGCACATACCTTGCCGATCGCCGACCTAGAACAGTTGCACCCCGCGATCTATACCGAATTGCAGGAGACCCTGCGTCGCCTGGAAGTGCACTACCGCGACGTGTGCGATGTCGAGTTCACCATTGAGAACGGTCGACTGTGGTTGCTGCAGACCCGTGCCGGCAAACGGAGCGCGGTCGCCGCCGTACGAATTGCGGTCGACCTCGTGAACGACCCGGATATCCGGCTGACTCCCACCGAGGCAGTCAGCCGCGTACCTGCCGCCGTTCGTCAGCGGGCACGCGACGAGGCCCTTGCGCACGTCGGAGCGGATGACGCCGCCCACGATCTCGTCACGACAGGACTCGGAGCGTCTCCCGGCCGGGCCGTCGGCCGCGTCGTACTGACCAGCGATGAGGCCGCGGACGCCGACGATGACGTCATTCTCGTCCGTCCCGAAACCAAGCCCGAGGACGTCGCGGGCATGGCCGCATCCGTGGGTCTGCTCACCACCAAGGGCGGCCTGGTGAGCCACGCCGCCGTCGTCGCACGCGGCTGGAACATTCCTGCAGTCGTGGGCGCGCAAGACCTGACCTGCAGCGCGAACGGCATCCACGCCCCTTCCGGGCTGCTGATTCGCGTGGGAGATGTCATCACCATCGACGGCACCACAGGCCAGGTTTGGCGTGGTGCCGTAACGACGCCGACGGACGAAATCGTCATCCGCGCAATAGAACACGAACTTCCTCAACTCCCGGCCCTCGAGGAATGGGCACGACAGTACGCGCACGAAGGAGAAGAACAGTGAAAGTTGTAGTCGACCGTGCCAAGTGCACCGCCCTGGGAAACTGCGAAGCGATTGCCCCAACCTACTTCGAAGTCGGAGACGAGGGGGATCTCCTTCTTCTGCGCGAGGACGTCCCCGCGGACGAGCGCGAGTTGGTGGAGAAGGCGGTCGCGGCCTGCCCAACCGCCGCACTCATCCTCGAGCAGGATTAAACGATGGCCCCGGAACATATCGTCGTTGTCGGCGGTTCGCTGGCTGGCCTGCGTGCACTGGAGACTGCCCGCCGCGCCGGATACGCTGGCCGGCTCACCCTGATCGGGGCGGAAACGCATCTGCCTTACGATCGTCCACCGCTGTCGAAGGAGTACATCGACAGCGATCAGGACTCCCATATCACCCATTTCACTGGCGTAGAAGAGCTGGCCGACGGGCTCGGAGTGAGCCTGATGCTAGGCCAACCAGCCACCTCACTCGATCTTGCCAACGGCATCGTGCATGTCGGGGACTGCACGGTGCCGTACGACGCGGCCCTGATCGCGACCGGCGCCACTGCGCGCACCATACCCGCTGCCGCCCATCTCGACGGGGTGGTCACATTACGCACAATCGACGACGCACGAATCGTGCGTTCGGCTCTGGATCAGGGTGCACGAGTGGTCGTAGTCGGCGCCGGATTCATCGGCGCCGAGGTTGCCGCCGCCGTTCGTAAGAGGGGTCGCTCAGTCACCGTCGTGGAGGCGCTCCCTATACCGCTCGTCCGCGCGGTCGGCGAGACCGCCGGACGGTGGCTCAGCGCACTGCATGAACGCAACGGAACTGAGCTGATCTGCGGTGTCGCGGTCGAGTCGATCTCCGGCGACCACCGCGTCGAAGGGGTCCGTCTGGCGAATGGACGACATCTCCCCGCCGACCTCGTAGTGGTCGGAATCGGGGCCACACCTGCCACCGACTGGCTGACGAGTTCGGGACTAACCCTCGACAACGGCATCGTCTGCGATGCAACGATGCACGCGGGGGGCAATGTGTGGGCGGCCGGGGACGTTGCGCGATGGTACAGCCAGGATTTCGAAACATCACTTCGGATCGAACACTGGACAAACGCCGCAGAACAGGGGGCGCACGCCATGCGTAACCTGCTCGATCCCAGCAACGCAACGCCCTACCGCCACATTCCCTACTTCTGGTCCGATTGGTACGGCAACCGCATTCAACTCGCTGGTCGGCCTATCGGCGAACCAACAGTCGTTACCGGAGACCCTGCCACAGACGTGTTCACTGCCCTCTACCGAGACGGCGACCGCTTGATCGGCGCGCTCACCCTCAACCGTCGCAGCGACATCATGAAGTACCGGGCCCTCATTGCCCGTGGCTCTACCTGGGAGGACGGATTGAAGCTGGCCCAGACACGCAACAATTCATTGACGGCGAATTCCAAATGACCCAAACAGTGCTATTAGCGTCGTTGTCCCGGATATTACGTTTGCAGGCAGTGTCCAAGTAATCACAAGTCTCTAGCTGCACCAGCTGCACCAGCTGCACCAGCTGCACCAGCTGCACCGAAGTAGACCGGATATGGTTGGACCAGTCGATATTGAACCCGATTGGAGCACCGTGGACGTGGAACATGACACGAAGGGACACACCCCATTCGGTCCTGTGCGAGTACCTACAGCCGCGCAGCTCTTCGCCGAGCATCTGCGTACGAAAATCTTCAACGGGGAATACAAGTCCGGCGATCACCTACCGCCCGAACGAGTCCTCGTCGAGCAGGGTGGACTCACCCGTGCGGCGGTTCGCGACGCCCTCGCCATCCTGAAACAACAAGGACTGATCGTCACCTTAACCGGACGTCACGGCGGCTCCGTTGTGTCTCGCCCAACGCAGCAAGACCTGATTACATCGCTCGATGTCTTTCTCCAGGCACAGGGTTGGGGACCGGAGACTCCCACGCTGACTGAGTCGCGCGAAATCATCGAGCCGTCATGCGCCGCTCTGGCGGCACAGCGGCGGACCACGGCCGAACTCGATGCGATTCGCCGCTTCCAGGATCGTCAGGCACACTCGCTCGACAACATCCCCGAGTATCTCTCAGCAAGTCAGGCTTGGCACGTCGCAGTGAGCGATGCAAGTCACAACACACTATTGGCAGCGTTCATGCACGCCACTGCCGAGGTACTAACGGCGGCAGCCAATAGTGCACGCTTCAGTTCGCACGAGTCCCGTCTCTGCTCGCTAACGGCTCACCGCGAGATCACGGAAGCGATCGCCGACCGCAATTCGGGCCGTGCGCGCGAACTGATGACTCAGCACATCCGAGGCAGCGAAGATCAGAACTGACCGAGCTTGATGCAGTGTTTTGTGTGTGGCTCCCGCGAGTTGCCGAGCTCCTACCGTTTCACCCTCGACCACAAAAGAGGTCGATTCCATCGAAAAGTCAGCAGGAGACGACCGCGCCTGTCTCCCGCTGACACCTACCGTCAACCAGAAGGAGCACGTATGACCGACGGATTCCACGATGCCCTGGTAACGCAGGCCACCTCGGAGATGCCGGAGAGATTTTTCGACCGGTTCATGTTCAATCTCCACCCGGACAGCGTCACCACACCGTCGGTAATCCTCGGCGCCGGCGTCTACCCGCCCCGCAACGTCGTGGACGGTTTCGTCGTCCTCACCACGGAGTCCGAGCAGCGCAATCTCCGCTACTCAACCGAACACTCCGAGACCGACGCCGCCTCCGTCGGACCGTTGAGGTGGGAGACGGTCGACGACAATTCCACCTGGCGAATCCAGCTGGGCGAGAACAAGACCGGCCTCGCACTGGATTTGCTCTGGCACGCCCGCGCACCCTATTGGCTCGGGTCGGTGGATGTGGAGAACACCGACGGAAACGTCACCTCATTCGACCATCTGTTCCAGCCCGGCCGGTACGAGGGCACGCTCACCCTCGACGGAACCACCACCGACATCGGCGGCTGGTACGGACTGCGGGATCGTTCCCGCGGGGTGCGCACCATGTCCGGGGGCCAGGGCCTGCACATCTGGTATCAGGCGCAGTTTCCGGACCGCACGTTCGGCTTCCTGCTCGTCGAGGACCGGGATGGCGGGCGAATCCTGTTGGAGGGGGCCGTCATGCATGACGACGGCCGACTCGACCACATCACCGACGTCCGGCACGACCTGGTGTTCACCGCGGGCAACGACCTCGCCAGTGGCGCGGTGGAGGTCGTGACTGCCGGTGGTGCGACCTACCGCGTCGACGCGGACGCCTCGGCCGGCGGTGGCTACATGGCGGGCGGCGGCTACGGCGGGCATCACGGCAAGGTTCGTGGCCGCGACCACGAAGAGTTCGACGTCTACCCGCTCGACGGGACCGTGGGGCCGAAGACTCTCGACTCGGCCCTGACCGACCGTTGCTGCGAGTTCGAGTGGAACGGGCTGACCGGCTACGGGATCTTCGAATTCGCGCTCTCGCGCTCGTCGTCCTACACATACTGTCCTACCCTGGCTGGCTGACCCAGCACGTCCAGAGACGGAGAGCGCGTCCGGCGCGTGAGATCAGGACTGCCCGCCCTGTCTACGCTCGATAATCCATGCCGCGATCTGCGTACGGGAGGTGAACCCCAGCTTGGCCAGGATGTGCTCCACGTGGCCCTGGGAGGTGCGATGGGAAATGACGAGCTTGTCGGCGATCGCCCTGTTGGTCAGGCCCTCGGCGACAAGTTCGGCTACCTGCCGTTCCCGCCGTGTGAGAGTCGTCGACCCCGTCCCGACCGAGGCGGCGGTCGGGCCCTTCTCGTCGAGTGCGTACGCGGCAGCGTCCTCGAACCGCATCCCGAGGCCGTGCCCGAACTCGGTCTCGAACGCTCGGTCACCGCCGCCCGCGACCTCGCGCAGTTCGGCATCCGCGTCAACACCATCGCCCCCGGCATCGTCGACACCCCGATGCTCGCCGGTGTCACCGACGAATACCGCAAGAACCTCGAAGCGGGCGTGCCGTTCCCGTCGCGCCTCGCCCAGCCCGCCGAGTACGCACAGCTCGCGCAGATGATCGTCGAACACGACTGTCTCACCGGTGAGACCATCCGTATGGACGGCGCTCTCCGCATTGGCGCCCCGATAATCGACGGCAGTCCATATGCGCGCTCGCCCGGGTCAAGGTCGGGGGCGTGGTGTACGACATAGGCGAATGCTTCCTCGGCGGCGGTTATGCGGGTGGAGCCGACATCGCCTCCTGGGCCGGTGCGGCAGATGGTCTGGGACATGGACTACGCCGGTAGCGGGTGAGCACGTCAGCCCGAAATAGCCGTGCGCTTAGGTCCGACTCGTCGTGCTTGCTCGGCGAGCCGACGAGTCGGATTGTGGCCGCTTCGTTTGGAGATCCGACGACATCGATCCTCGTTCGACCTCTCAATTCATCCCTTCCTCATCCCTTTCTTTGACCCCTCGGGGCGGGTCACCCCTGCGGATTTTCGATATCAGCGGTCGAGTCGGCCGAATGGGCGGCGAGAGCGCTGATGCACGGAGCGAGCGCCAGCCGTGTCATCGTAGGAGATGCGCACCGTCGGCAGGCCTGTGTGACATACCGTGACTGTAAGGTAATAACATGGTGTTTTGCAGTTTGAGTCAGGTCGGTGCGGTAGGGCGGTTGTGAGCGAGGTCGAGGACCGGTTGCGGGAGCGGTTCGAGGTCTTGTTGCCGCACCTGAACGAGCGGCAGCGGCGTTTGGCGTTGGCGGCGGAGGCCCGGTCGCTGGGGCATGGCGGGGTGCGGGCGGTGGCCCGGGCGGTCGGTGTCAGCGAGACCACGGTTCGCAGGGGCGTGTTCGAGTTGGAGGCCGGCGAGCAGCCGGCGCCGACGGGTCGGGTCCGCCGTCCGGGTGGGGGCCGCAAGGGTGCGGACGCGCTGAATCCGCAGCTGGTGCCTGCGTTGTTGGCGCTGGTCGAGCCGGATAAGCGTGGGGATCCGGAGTCTCCGTTGCGGTGGACGACCAAGTCGCTGCGACACCTGGCCGAGGAGCTGACCCGGCAGGGCCATCCGGTGTCCGCACCGACGGTGGGACGGTTGTTGCGGGACAACGGATTCAGTTTGCAGGCCAACGCCAAGACGTCACCTACATTCCGGTGGGCTCGTCGTGGTTGTTTTTGGCGACGGTGATCGACATCTGCTCACGCCGGGTGGTGGGGTGGTCCATCGCCGACCATATGCGCACCGAGCTCGTCACGGACGCGATCGAGATGGCGGTGCGCACCCGCGGTGGTGACGTCCATGGGGTCGTATTCCACAGCGAACGCGGATCTCAGTACACCGCAGCAGCTTTCGTCGATGTATGCCGCCGTCATGGGATCCGCCCGAGTCGAGGCCGGGTCGGCTCGAGTTACGACAATGCTCTTGCCGAGTCGTTCTTCCAAGGACTCAAGAGGGAGTGGCTGCACGGACGGAGTTGGATGTCGAAGTCGCAGGCACGGCTGGAGCTGTTCGAGTGGCTCTCGTACTTCAATCGACGTCGCCGTCACTCCGCGCTGGGATACCTCTCCCCGGTGGAGTTCGAACAACGGCTGATCGCGTCGTCTACGCTGTCAGTTGCCGCATGAAATCCGGGTGTCCACTCTCAAGGGGCAACCTCACAACCTCGATCCCGGCGACCTGCCCGCAGGACCCGGGGCCCACCCGGTCGACATGGTCCGCGCCGTCACGCTGACCTGGCTGTTCGCCGGCCAGCGCAGCGACGAAATCGCCCGGCTTCGGGTCGGCTGCATCCGCTGGCAACACGATCAGCCCGCCGTCGGCGACGACCGAGAGCAGACCGACTCTTCGGTCTGTCTGCTCGATATCCCTACCCACAAGACTGGCACCGCGTTCACCAAGCCCGTCGACCCGTTGTTGGGCCGGGCGATCGAAGCATGGCAGGCCCTGCGCCCCGCGCAACCACCGATGCTGGACCGGAAAACCGGTGAGAAGGTGCACTTCCTGTTCGCAGTCCGCGCCGGGCGGATCAGCAAGAACTACATCAACGACACGATCATCCCCGCGCTCTGCCGCAAGGCCGACATTCCTGCCGCCGACGTTCGCGGGCCGATCACCAGCCACCGCGCTCGCTCCACCATCGCGACACAGCTCTACAACGCCAAGGAACCGATGACGCTGTTCGAGCTGCAGGCTTGGCTCGGGCACCGCAGCCCGGAATCGACCCAGCACTACGCCAGAATTACCCCGAATACCCTGGCCAAGGCATACAACGACGCCGGTTACTTCGCGCGCAACGTCCGCACCATCGAAGTCCTCGTTGACCGCGACGCTGCGACCTCCGGCGCTGCCGCCGTTGGTGAGCCTTGGCAGCACTACGACCTCGGCCACGGATTCTGCAGCTACACCTTCTTCGAGCAATGCCCGCACCGCATGGCCTGCGCCCGCTGTGACTTCTACATTCCCAAAGAGTCCGGCAAAAGTGAACTCTTGCAGGCGAAATCGAACCTTCAGCGCATGCTCGTCAGCATCCCACTCACCGACGATGAACAAGCAGCCGTCGAAGACGGCCAAGCCGCCCTCGACCAGATACTGCAACGCCTCGCCGACGTTCCGACCCCGGCCGGAACAACACCACGCCAACTGACCGCCACCCCGTTGCCGATCGTCGCTGTCAACCATGGCCGACCAGCACGAACTTGACAATCTTGATTCCACAGAACCAACGACCAGGCAGCACTCAAGTGCCTGTATCTGGCCACCCGGGCCCTGGACCCCACCGGCAAGGGAAGAGCACGATGGGCAGCAAGGTGGAAAGGAGCTTTGAACGCATTCGCTATCACATTCGAGGGCAGGATCACCCCAAATATCCGCTACCCATGCGCCAGAGCCAGATCCACCGAGTATCTGATAGTCCCCTCAGTCGTCGGCATCGGCCTGCTTCGGTGCGGTGGAGTCGGCGCGGGCCACGCCGCTCATCTCGCGGGCCACGAAGTTCTCGACGTTGAAGAGGTTGTCCCCGGCGCGGTCGACGATCGTCAGCAGGGTGTGCATGCTGGCGACCTCCTCGACCTGCTCCTTGAGGAACCACTGCATGAACTGCTCGCCGAGGTAGTCGCCGCTGTCGCGGGCGGTGCGCGCGAGTGTCCTGATTTGGTCGGTGACGGCACGTTCCCACTCGAGTGCGAGTTCGACGGGCGCGCGGACCGAATCGAACTGGGTGACGACGTCCGGGATGCCCGGCACCGTTACTTCGAGTGTGTTGTCAACGAAGTACTGGATGATCATCATCGCGTGGCCGCGTTCCTCGGCCGCCTGCCGGTAGAAGCGTCCCGCCAGCTGTGGGAGGTCCTGGGTGTCGAAGTACACCGCGACCGCGACGTACTGCTGGGACGCCGCGAACTCGTTGCGGATCTGCTCTTGGAGCAGACGGTGGAAGTCGCTGGCGGTGGTCGGCGTCGACGAAGTCATGATCCTCAGTTTACGGGCACTACATCCCCAAGCTGGGTCGGCGGGTTCAGATCCGTTGATGTCCAGCGATTGTGGAGGATTCTGCACTGCGAGAGGAAGACGGAGACGGTAGTTTCAAAAGTTGCGGGAGCCGCGGGGGGGATTCGTTTGGTGTTCTTCCCCCGTGACTGAAACTGGCGTGTGAGACCCGTGCCAGCCCGATGAGTATCGAGGGTCTCGTCGCCGCGAATGGCGCGAGCGCCGCCGGCACTCTTGTCGTCGCCAGACTCCCTCCCGAAGCCGAAGCCGAAGCCGGAGCCACGCCATGCCATGCCTTCGAATCGGGTTCCGACATTCATCAACGGTTCACTCACATTCGCCATCCCGACCCCCACCTCACGCCGCAACCGGGTGCCTTTTTCTCGGGCACTCACCACCACCAACGTAAGCACGAGCAAGCTGACTCCTAAGCTCTTCACTGTCGCGAGCTTGCCCCACATTGGGTAGAGTTCCATACCAGCCAGACCCACCATCCCGTCACCACGGACGATGCGGTTCACTGGAACACAGACACGCACTATCTAAAGAAGGGCAACTCTGTGACCAAGTACAAGTCGGAGCCTGTCAAATTCGACGGGGGCGCCGGTACTATCGCCGCAGACCGATGGTCGCCACGCTCAGATGGGCCGACCCGGGGAACCGTGGTCATGTTGCATGGTGGCGGCCAAACCAGGCACTCCTGGGATCGCGCGGCGAAAAACCTGGTCGCCGAGGGATGGGATGTCTACACCCTCGACGCTCGTGGGCATGGCGACAGCGCCTGGGACCAAGACGGTGACTATGCCATCGACGCGTTAGGCCGGGATCTGGAAATGGTGGTCGACCAGATCGGAAAGAGAGCAGGACACCGCGTCCGTCCCGTGCTCTTCGGCGCCTCGATGGGCGGTCTCACCAGTATCCTCACGGAGGGTGGCAACCCCGGATTCGCGCGCGCGCTCGTTCTGGTGGACATCACTCCTAAGGTCGAACCCCAGGGGATCAAACGCATCCGCGACTTCATGCGAAGCGCACCCGACGGTTTCGCCAACCTCGAAGAGGTCGCCGACGCAGTAGCCGCCTATCAGCCCCACCGTCCACGCCCGAAGAACATCGAAGGCCTGCGGAAGAACGTTCGTGAGCGTGCCGACGGTCGCCTTTACTGGCACTGGGATCCAGCATTCACCCGCCTCGGCGCAAACCTGGACAACCCCCATGGAATTCATCAGCTTGCCTTCTCCGCAGCAAGCCACATCACTGCGCCGACGCTGCTCGTGCACGGCGCCAAGTCCGACATCGTCGGCAACGAAGGCATCCAAGAATTGCTCGACCTGATTCCACAGTCACGTGCCGTCTCCGTTGCCGCCGCCGGACACATGGTTGCCGGTGACGACAATGCGGTGTTCGTGGACGTGGTCGGCGAATTCCTCGGTGCCCTCACGGACGGCACACCCTGAATTCTCGTAGCCGACGCCGGCGATCCGGACGCCGCGGCAGATTCCCGGTTCGCCACCATGGTGGGCGAGTAACGCACGCCAATGCTCTGTCACGGATCCATTCTTGAGGGGTTGACGAATGCGATGTCGACGACGCTGCAGGAAATCAGGGGAGGCAGCTTCGTCGTCGTGTACCTCTACTATCAGCCCTCCCTAGACTCAATCGTCGCCGTCAAACTTCTCCGTCTCATCTCGATGCCGAGAACATGACGGTTACTCGGCGAACCACGCGCGATGGGCAGACTCTCCGGACATCCCGACATTGTGCATATCCACGACCTCGGGGCTACCGAGCGGTGCGGCCGTAGTCCTGGTCGTCGAAGACTGGCACTGGCTGGGCACCAGCTTGAAACCGTCGGAGTAAGTCGGAGTAAATGGAGTAACTGTCGACAGCGGTGACCACCCCCTCCAACTCCCCGTGACGACCAGAAGCCAGGCAACCTGCCGTTGAGCAGATTCCAAGTGCGCGATGAGCTCATCGAATCGATTTCAGATCACTACGAAGACGTTTCTGGTGGATCTGGGTTGTGTCCGACCTCGCCGACCGATGACATCGTCGCAAGAGCTCCTCGCGAATGAGCAAGGCCGTCCATCATGCGGCGAGGTAGAACCCGATGATCAGCACGAGGCTGATCAGGATGTAGGCATCGAGCGATCTACGGAGTCCAACCACGCCTCGCAACTCCATGAAGTACAGCCCGACGAGGCGTACCTTCACGTACGCGACCGCCATGATGACAATCGCTACGACCTCGCGCCCCACCTCGTGACCGAGGAGCCACGAGAACGCCGTCGCGACTACGAGCACGATCCAGACGAGCACCTCGGGCACCTTGAGAGCAAGTATTGGCCGCGATGCTACAAGAATTCTGATTTTGTTCATCGGGCCTGAGACCTCGGGACTTCAAACAAGCTCATTGGACTAGGTACAGCAGCGGGAAGATGACAATCCAGACCAGATCGACAAGATGCCAGAAGGACGCAGACCCCTCAACGGACGACATTCCCAGCGAGCTGAGTTCGTCGGCGCGCCGGGTCAGCCGCCAGAGGAACGTGAGGACACCCAGGCCTATCACGACATGGACCAGGTGCAGCCCGGTCATGAAGAAGTAAAAGAAGTAGAAGTAGTTGGAGGCGGGCGTGTGATCAGTTTCGAGCTTGTCGTGGTACTCGAACACCTTGACCGAGACAAACACGAAACCGCAGGCCATCGCGGCGAGTACCAGACATGGCGCGAGTTGCCGGTTGCCCGCTCGTGTCGCCCTCACGGCCCCCACGACGAACAACGAGCTACAGAGTAGCACCAGGGTATTCACGGCCCCGACGTTGATGCTCAGCGTCTGTTGTGAGCTGGCGAAGAGTTCTGGCTCGTCTATGCGATACGCGAGATAGACGAGGAACAGGAGGGTGAATACAACCAGGTCTCCGAAGATGAACAGCCATAGGCCCGCTTCCGCCGGAAGGCTACGTTCGCGGCGATCTGTTTGCGGCCCGCAGGCAGCGTTGTCCTTCGTGGAGGTCATGTTATGAACAGTCCTGCGGTTTCGCGGACCGCGACCGGCGTGTCTGCGCAGTCGTCAAGAGCAGCGACGTGGGCGGCTATGGCGTGCAGTGTCACCATGATGGTCACGACTAGCCATGCGAAGAACGAGACCAGCGAGAGCCACCACGAGAAGAGGCCGTCCCAAGCAAGTGGTCCGTCCTTGACGAAGACATCGAACCCGGCGGGGCAGTACAGCAAAGCAGTCCAGAAGCAGAAGTAGCCGTACCACCTCGGATAGATCGGATTTGCACGACGATCCGCCAGTACGGCGAAGCCGATGGCAAGGTTCTGTATGAAGATCGCGTAGATGATGCCGGTAAACGGTAGCCACCCCATGTCGTTGAGCATCATGATCGAGTCGTCGGAGCGCTCCGGCCGGTAGGCCGCGACCTGGAAGAAATATAGCGGAGGGAAGAACGCCACGGGGAGCGTGCATCCTATTCCGAGCTGGGTATAGCTCAACGGGGTGTGTGTTCCCTCGATGCGCTTGAGCTGCACGGATATAGCGGCTACAAACGGAACGTAGAGGACTAGGGCGTACATGCTGACGAGCATGCCGGTGCGGATTGAGTTCGCGTTGTCACGGTAGAACGCCGCGACGTCGGCCGCGCTTCGTTGTGGATCCGGCGGCGGGATGTACCGCGCGATCACGCCGAAACCGATGAAGAACAAGAGAGCGAACAGAGCACCGCTCCATACGCAAAGTCGCTGAGACCATACATTTCTCACGGCGCCTCCTTCGACGGGCACTGCCGACCCCTCTGGCGAATTCTTGTCCGAATTCGACAGTCCGTCAAGTGGACTCGTGTCGCTGCGTGCCAGATTCGATGGGCGCTCGGTCACACCTGTATGCACACCGCAGACCTGCCGATGGCTCGCCCCGTTTACCACGGGCAAGCCTCTTCGCGCGCCGCAGTCTTCGGTCGCTGATCAGTTCCGCATTGATGACGATGATCGTCACCCTCAGGTACCCGGTGGAGAGATGTTTCCACTGCCGACCCAACATTGGCCAGATAGTCGATTGGCGTTGCACGGTTTCGGTAGGCGCTGGCTGTCACACACTCTGGTGTGATTCACTGGCGCGGCTATCGATGATGCTGATGCGGACCCTCGTAGGAATGGTCAACGATTTCCTCTTCTAGATACTCAAAGTCTTCGAGATACTCGACGTTCTTGTTCTGGGAAACTGCTGCCACCTTCTGCCCCTTAGTGTTCCGTAGCGTCAGGTAGTGTCCGACAATTGATCCTGCTACGGCGGGAGCGAAGATTAGCATCAACGTGAAGGCCGCACCAGAGGTCGCCTCGAAGAACAGCGAGTTGCGGCCAACGCCGATGGAGGTTGCCTGACCGACAATCCAGGCCAGTACGCCCGCGAGGACTGCCGCCACCGCCGCCGCCTCGAGCCAGATGATGGTCAGGTCGGCGTTCTGCGCGGACGGAGAATCTCGTCCTTTACAGATCCCGTCGAGAATTCCCCAAACCAGAGCAACTACAACGACTGCACCGATCGCCAGGAGCCGCAGGGCAGAATCCGATGATGGGTGGTTCGTCACTCCCACCCCCATTGCGGCACGGACCAGCACATGTACGACCGCCAATACGAGGCCTCGTATCAGCCATCTGCGCCGGGCCGAATTCCTGGCCGTCCCCGCGGGTTGGACCCTGGTGGCAGAGGACTTGAACCTTCTCAGCAGCGTGCTCATGGATCGGTTTCTTCCTTTGAGGTTCGGTATTCGAAGAGTTCACGAGACCGGGTTGAAGGCCGATATCAACCAACGTCCGCCCACTTTTTCCAACTCGACGCGCACGGCACTTTGGGAGGCGGACGGTGCCGGGCTGTCGGAAGTGGTCGTGGATTGATTTACCATCACCAGTACTGTCGCACTGGTCGGGGCTACCTGTTCGATCGAGCTACCCACGACATTCGCCTGCGTGGTGACGCTCTTCTCTTTGGCTGCAGGAACAACTACCTGTTCTGTGAATTTCCTGTAGTAGTCGAGAAAATCGCCGGTCAGGAATGTTGAGGCGGACTCGAGTTGGGCCTCTGCGGTGTCGAAGGTGTACGACAGAAGGGCGGTCGAACCGTCTGCGGCCACTTGCTGGACTGTCGTTCTTGCTTCCGACGTCTGCTGATCGTGGCGGTACTGGGCGAAGTAGGTGGTTGCCACAAGCGTCCCGCCCGCGATAATTACGACCGTGAGAATTGCGAGAACGCGGAGCCGACCCTTGTCACGAGCGGGTTCGGACGGTTCGACTACGACGACGGTCTTCACGAGACGGTCTGCGAGTGTCTGGCGCTTGCCGTCCCACAAAGGTCGGAACCACCCTGTCATCAATACACACGTGTCGATCACGTGGGCCAGTTCGCGAGATAGTGCCCGCCGCCACCCGATGGGCGTTTCCTCTTCTACGTCGACGGCGACGATGCGCGCGGCACTTTTCCCCACCGTCGACCCGGTGCGCCCTTGTTCCCACACCCGGTTCCAGAGAACAAACGAGATGGTGGCCGCAGCGACCAGGCCGGACACGATCAGCCACCACAACGGATGATCGAGAACAACATTGATCGCAGCCACCGTCGCGATAACCACCACCGGGGCAATCCAGTCAAGGCCGAATGCACCCGCACGCCGGGCGAATCCGGCGTAGTCCGTATCCGGTGTTGAGGTGTCCGAAGACTCTGTCCGCTCCACAACGCCGACAACCGTGTCTTCCGGAACCGAATTTTCCTCGGCCTGGCCGTTCACGCCGCCGCTGGCCTTCATCTGTGTTGTCGTCATCGAACGATCTCGACTTTCGATAGCTTCCATTGGCCGTCTACTTCGGTGACACCGACCCTCATGCGGACCGCTGTTCCCGGTTGTTTCTCATCGGCGTTGGAACCAGCAATCGTGTTGGCCGACACCAATACCGAAGTTGTGCCTCCTTCTCCTCGATCTTCTATCCCCGCCTCTACAACCCGCCCGGACGTGGGCTGCGTCGCATCGGTGAGCGCGGCCATCACCGCGTCTTTGTTCGCGGTAAACTCCTCCTGCCACCGACCCGTGGAACCTGCGAGCACTCGATCGGAGTAGCCAGTTACGTCGTTCTTGTCGATAGTGAGTAGATTGACCACCTGCTCACGTGCGGCCTGCACGATTGCGACATCCTCGTCTGCGCGGGCCTGTTTTGTGTGGTGGTTGATGGCGAGAACGATACTGATCGCGCCCGCCGACGCCGCCACGAGCGCCGCGGTCACCATCAGTGCCAGGTCGCGTCGTGATCTGCGGTGGACACCTCTGGCGGCCCGCTCTTCCGCCGCGTCTGATGACGCGTTCTCCGTGCCCTCGGCGGCCACTGTCTCAGCGGCCAGCAGCGCCTTCTCCGCCTCCGCGCTCGCTCGCTCCGCAGCGGCGCGGGCGCCTTTGGCTCGCTTCCGTGCCGCCGCTAGGCGGGTCGAACCGGTCACCGGGAAGTTCTGCTCTGCCATGGTGCCTTCCTTACTTGATGGTGTCTCTCTTGGTCGTCGCGGTCAGAGTGGTACGAGGTCCGAGATCAACCACGCACCGTCAACCTTCTCCAGGTGCAGTCGGATGCTACTGATCATGTCGGCCGGTTGAGCACCGGTAGTCACGGTGCCATTGAGGTACACCAGAACCTCAGCCGTGGACGGATCCGCCTTGGTGACCGCAGTACCCACGACGGTCCACGCGGTACCAATCAGATCCTTCTTCGAGTTGGGTATCACCGTTTCGTCCGCGTACTTCTTGTAGTACTCGAGAAAGCCGCCAGTGAGATTAGTTTGTGCTGCAGCCATATCCGTCTCTACGGTGTCCGGCTTGTAGGAGAGAACCGCAGCAGCTTTGTCTGCTGCGATCTGAGCAATCACACTTCTCGTCTGCTCAGCGTCTCTATCCTGACTGTATTGCGTCGCATATGCCGCGACCGCTAGCGCTACGAGGGTGCCCGCCGACACCAGCCCAACGGCAAGTGGGAGAAGTCGCTTCGAGCGAGTGTCGGCCGACCGTACTGTGTCTATATGCACGACTGATCCGGAGAGCATGTCGGAGAACGTCTGCTTTCGCCGGCTCCAGATCGGCCATGCCCACCCCAACAGCAGTGGAACGATGTCGATGACATGGGCAAGGTTGCGAGTAAACGCTCGAAACCATCCCAGCGGTCGACCGTCGGCACCGTCAACAACTCGAATCCCCACGAAAGACTTTCCAATTGTTCTACCAGTACGACCCTGCTCAAATATGCTGTTCCACACCAGGAAAGCCCACAACGCAAGGTACACGGCGACCATTGCGGCCAAGCCCCATCCTGGTCTCTGAAGCACGTCCCAGAGCTCGAAGACGGCAAGCATGCAAGCAACGGGCGCGATGACGTCGATCAGGAAGGCGGCCACACGCTTGCGCCACGGCGCATGGGTCGTTCGCCCCTCGGGATCGGCGACCGTGCCGGGCCCGGTTGCCGACGCCTCCTCATCGGAGGTCGTGGGCTTGTAGAGATGCGAGGTGTCGTCGATTTCGACGGCCTCGCCTGCGCGTGTCTCGGTACTCATACGATCTGCTCCACCTTCGAGAACTTGTACTGCCCGTCCATCTCTGTGACGGTCACGCGCAGACGCCATGTCCGCAGGGTCGGATCGGGAGACACAGTGTTCTGCACCTGGGATGTCGCGGATACGAGGAGGTCTGTGGTTCCGTCCTCGTTGAGTTTCTCTATTCCTACATCGGTTACATCGGCCGAGGACTGCACTTTCGCCTCTACCAGGGCGGCGGCGAACGCATCTTTGTTCGGCCCGAACTGTTCGGCCCAATCTCCTGTAGCAGCGTCGAGAATCCGCTGTGCGCTCCCATCTGCGTCCTCGTAGGATGGGGCAATCAGATTGCTGATGTTGGCGGTCGTGAAGTCAACGATCGCGGTTTCACGCTCCTCCTGGGTCGATACTGTCCGATGGTGCAGCAGCATGTAGACGCTCGCGAGTGCCAGTGCCACGGCGACCACGGCGAGGAATCCGGAGGCAAATGCGAACTGTCGTCGCCCCATCGGACTCCGACTCACCGTGTTGCCCTCGTGTTCCGAACTCAGCTCCTCCGCAACTGATTCCTCCGCCCGCTCTCCGGCATCGTGTGCGACCTTCTCCTGCGCCCCTACGGCTGCGGACTCGTCGGCAGCAACCGCTTCCGCTTCCGCCTCTGCCTCCGCGGCCAAGGCTGTCGCCTCCGCTGCTTCGGCAGCCTTCTGCGCAGCAACGGCGCGGGCACGCGCCAGTTGTGCGCTTGCGGTACCGGTGGCCGCAGGCATCACGCGCTCCGGCCGGTCAACATCGTCTGCCATGTTCGAACCTCATTCGACGAGGGGGTGGCAACGGAGGACAACTCATATGTCGCACCGTCATGTCCCTGATACCGACCCGTCTTGGCGTCGTAGGGTGCGGTTGCCACGGGTGCGGGGGCACCTGGGGTGACAGCGGTGCCGTAGGAAGCCGGTGCAGCTTGCGTGCCGCCGCCAGCACCCGGCGCCGGTTGGGCTGGACCGCCGTTTCCGGGGACCTGATCGCCCAGTGGGTTGCCGACGACGGGGAGAGGATCACCAATCCACGGGTTGGTGCCTTTGGGCTGGTACTCCTCGTCACTGTTACAGATCGCCACGGTCGGCGCGCGCTTGCCCGGATGTTCCATGCATGGGAGGTTGCGGGCTCCGCGTACATCTAGTGGAGCATTCTGTGGAATGGCACAGTACATGGGGTCGGTAGTACGTGGCGGCGCGTCTACTGCGCTCGCGTCGCGCCGCTCGGATGCGGGGAGGTAACCCGTTGTGCAGTTTTCCGGTGCGTTCAGGTTGCCGAGGTTGAAGGAGAGGACCGGACCGCCCGCACCTCCGTTGTGCACGTCGTTCGGAACGCCGATGGTGTTGAGCATGCTCATCAGCTGCGGCAGGATCACCAGTGTCTGCTCGAGCGACGGGTTATACGTCGCGGCGACTTGACCCAGGCTCGTCAAGTTCCCGAGGAGTAGCGGCAACGTCGGTTTGAGTTGCTGAAACAGCTTTGTAGCCTCATCGGCGGCACCGGGACCCTTCTGGAGGATCGCGCGGATCGAATCGTCTCGCTCCCTGGCTTGGGCAGTGAGGCTGTTCAGGTTTCGTGCCCACGTATAGATATCGTCACTGCTCTGCGCCTGAGCGGAGAGGAACGGGCCCATGTCGTCTATCAGCCGGGTTGTCGGGGCGACGTTGGCATGCGCGTCATGAACTAGAAGATTTGCGGAGTCAAGCAACCGTTGAAGATCCGGGCCAGTTCCATTGAACGCCTTGTAACTCTCATCGATGAGGGTGGAGAGTTTGCCCGGTGCGATCGCCGCCAAGTTCTTGTTGGCGGTATCGAGCATCGGAGCAATGTCCTGTGGCACCGTGGTTTGCGCCGCTGGGATCAGCGAACCGTCGTGCAAATACGGTCCGTCGAGCGCCGTGGGGACCATGTCGATGTACTGCTCGCCGATTGCTGAACGGCTGTGCACCTCCGCGGTGACATCGGCAGGAATCTTCACCGAACTGTTCATACTCAAGGTTGCGGTGGCTCCCTGCTGTGTCGGAACGACATCGAGCACGGTCCCGACATCAGCGCCACGGTAGGTGATATTGGATGTCTTATACAGGCCACCGCTGGTGGGGAGTTGAACGGTGACCTCGTACCTGCCAATGCCCACGAGCGACGGTATGCGCATGTAGTACGCGCCCATCACGACAAGTGAAATGACAGTGACGATGGAGAAAATGATCAGTTGGACGCGGACGAAGCTGGAGAGCATCATTAGTTGCCACTTCCTGCCATCGGTGCGGTGAGCGGATTTGCTGTGGTCGCGACGTTGGGCTGGCGCCCGAGTGTGCGACCCATCGCGGTCTCGAGGGCGATGAGGGAACCCTCCGCCGGAGTGCCCTGCAGCACCGAGTTGTCGAGCCGCCCCAGGGTCAGATCGATAACGGGGCTGAGGTTCGCGTAGTCGCCCTTGACGAAATTCGGCGTGCCGTCGAGCGGCCACGGGAATGTGGGGAGGTAGCCGAGCGCCTGAGTCAGGGCAGGTCCGGCGTCAGCGAGACCGCGCAACGTAGGCTCGAGTGCACGCAGATTCCGCACCAAGTCGTCGTGGCTTTCGGTGACTCCGCGATTCGCGACCTCGGCGAAATTGCCCACTGAGACAATCGCGTTGCTCAGATTGTCCTTCTGTTCATTCAGCACGGCCAACGCGGGCGGAATCGAATCGAGAGCCCTCTCCAGGACGGGGGTCTGGGCGTTCACGGTTCCTGCCAGCCTGTCGAGCCCCTCTGACGCCGTGATGATGTCGTCCTTCTGTTCGTTCAACGCGGACGTGAAAGTGTCCAGTTGGGTGATCAAGCTGCGGACGTCGGTCTCGTGCCCCGCCAACGCGGCATTGAGCTGGGTATCGATCTGATTCAACTGCGCCAACCCTCCGCCATTGAGGAGCGTTGACACCGATGCGAGAGTCTGCTCCGTCGTCGGATACAGCCCGGCATGCGCGATCGGGATCGTGTCTTCGTCCGCCAACCTTCCTTCTGCCGGCTCATCCAGCGGCGGTGCCAGCTCGACGTGCAGCGTGCCGAGCAGGCTGGTCTGGCCAACCTTGGCCACCGTATTCTTCGGCAGCGTGACACCGCCGTCGAGTTGCACCGTCACGAGGGCGTGCCAATCCTGCAACCGGATGTCCGTGACGTGCCCGACATCGACATCCGCCACACGGACCCGACTGTTCCGTTGCAGTGACGTGACATTGGGCATCTCGATGTCGACTGTGTACGAGCCCGGGCCGTTTCCTTCGGTTCCTGGAATGGGGAGGGAGTTGACCCCCTGCCATTCACAGCCCGAGAGCACCAGCGCAGCTGCGGTAAGACTCATCCCTATCTTGGCGACCCGCCGACTTTTCAACATCATCGTCCACCTCCGCTCGGTCCGTTTACGGGCAGCCGCAGTGCACCGAGCAGGCCGGCCAAACCGTCCCCAGCCGTCACGGTGTCGGCCGCTTTCTTCGTCGGGGCCGGCTCGAATACTCCCGGAACCGAGGTGTCGACCATTCCGGGGGGTGGGCGCAACGAATCTTCGCTGTAGTCGATTTCTTCTGGACGCACTTGGATGCCAGTGGGCAGATTGATCCCTGCCGGTGGATAGTTGAACTGAAGGGTTTTCAGCACGGGCGCCAGATATTGTGCGCAGAGCTTCGCCGACTCCTCTGCTCCCTTTTGCGCTGCGGCCTGGATGGACCCGCAAATGAATTGGAGCGGGTTCTGGAAATGATTCACCGCCAAGGCCCCGGTCATGCCTCCCTGCGCTGGCTGATAGATATTGGCGAAGTTCGCCAACGCTGTCGGCAGAATGTGCAGGATCTGTTCGATGTCCGGCTTGGATGACTCCAGCGAGCCGGTCACCGCAGCCAGGTCGTCGAGAGACTTGGTCAATCCGTCACGATTTTGCGCGACAAACTGCTGAAGATCAGCCGTCACCGAGTCGATGTCGTTCAGGGCGTCGCTGAGGTCGTGGTCGGTTCCGTTCAGCGCATCGGTGACCGAAGCGAAGTGACCGTTGATCTGGACGATCTGTTGGTCGCTTGCAGCGAGCGCGCTCACGAACACTTGAAGGTGCTGGATGGTTCCGAACAGATCGGTGCGTCCATCCGAAAGGGTCGACATCGCATCCGACATCTTCTTGATCGTCTGGTTGATCGAATCACCCTTACCACTCAGTGCCTCCGCCGCTGAGTCGACCATTCCGCCGAGGGCACCGTCCTTGTTGGTCTCGGTGGGGCCGAGAGATGCGGACAGACGCTCCAACTGTGCCCGGAAGTCGTCCCATTCCACGGGAACTGCGGTCCGTTCCAGCGGTATGTCAGCCCCGTCAGTGAGCGCGTCACCGCCTGTGTAGGCGGGCGCCAATTGGATCGCGCGCGAGGAGATCAAGCTTTGCGACAAGATGACTGCCTTTGCATCGGCGGGAACTTTGTAGGACGAGTCATAGTGGAAGTCGACCTTGATTCGGTCGCCGTCCGGTTCGATCTGGTCGATCTTTCCGACGTTGACGCCCATGATCTTCACGTCGTCACCGATATAGATGCCGCTCGTGTTGTTGAAGTAGGCGGTAACGGATGTCGTTGTGGTGGCGCTATAGATGCGCCATCCCACGAATAGAACCGAGCCCAGAGCGATGACTGCGACCACCGCAGCCGCGATCAGCCGACGCACGCCGAACTTGTCGCGTAGTTCCCGAATGTTCTGCACAGATCAGCCCCCCAATCCGGGGATGGCCGGCAGGCCCGGAATCAATGGCAGCGGTACCGGCGGTTGAGGTGCCGGTGGCGGTGGCGGGCTGACGCCCGGAATGGGAACGGTCTCGGGCGATACCGGGCACTGGCTCGGGTTGGGCAGCGGCTTCGTGCCGCCTGGTGGCACCGTGCCGGGGGGCGAGTTGTTTCCACAGTCGACAGGCCATGTGGCACCTATCCCCGGGAGTGTCGCTGGATCGACACCTTGATCTTTGAAAGCTGCGTCGATGAACGGTTGCAGGAACTGCCCCGGCAGGATGTTCGCCACGTACGCCTTGTAGAAGGGGCCTCCCGAAACGGACTCGCCGAGCGAGGTTCCGTAGAGGGCAAGAGGCTGAAAGATTGCGTGGATGTCGTCTTTCCGCCTGTTGAGTAGATCCGTCACGGCGTTCAGTTTCTCGAGCATCGGAGTCAGTTCGGTGTTGTTGTCGGCGATAAGCCCCTTCACCTGAGCGGTGACTGCGGAGACGTTGGTGAGCAGGGTGTCTAGCGCACCTCGACGAGCGTCCAGCGCGGCGAGGAGGGTATTGCCGTCGAGGAGCAGCCGGTTGATCTGTTCACTTCGATCCGAGAGAACGCTGGTGACCTTCTCGGCGTTGCCGAAGAGGTCTTGAACCATCTGATCACGTGAGGCAACGGTATCGGAGAATCGTGAGACATTTTCCATCGCCGCCCCGAGCTGCGGTGCCGTCTCTTCGAAGGTGTGGCTGAGGACGTCGAGAGCATTCGTCACCTGTTCGGTATCCAACCCGGTTGCGGTATTGGTCAAGTCACCCAGTGCGTCTGTCAATGAATACGGAACAGTGGTGTGTTCGACGGGTATGACGAAGCCCCGTGGCATGCGATCGCCTCGGCCGGGGCTCAGTTCCACCATCTTCGTCCCCAACACCGTCTGAGTCTTGACCGCGAGATAGGTATCCGCGCTGAGCTCGACCCCTTTGGCCGAGAAATGCATGATCACCTTGTCGCCGTCGATGTCGATATCCTGAACGCTTCCGACGGTGACCCCAGCCACTTCGACCTTGCTGCCGGCTTGCAGGCCACCAGTGTCGGCGAGATATGCACTGTAGTCATTACCTCCCGTGATGAACGGCATCTTGCCGTAACTCTGCGCAATGAGTACCACGGCGACGGTCGTCACGATTCCGAGGAGACCGATCCGAATCCGTTTGCTCCTGTCAACGGATCTCATCAGACAGCACACCTTCCCGCACGTTGACCGACAATCGGAATGAGGACCGGATTGCCATCTGGACCATTCACTTTGAGTGTTGCATCGCAAATGTAGAACGAGAAGAAGTCGCCGTAGAGGCCGAGTCGGGACAGCTTCTGGTAGATCGTGGGCAGTCGCCCGAGAACCGAATCGAGGAACTCACTGTCGCTGTTGATTTGAGTTGCGGTCCGGTCGAGTTGATGCACGTCGTTGACGATGTTTGGACGGACTTGACCGAGTAGGGAGGCGACGGTCGCTGAAGCATCATTGATATGCGCCAGCGAATTTGCGATGGGGTCGGATTGCTGAGCGAGACCTGACACCAACTGTTGGAGGTTGTCGATTCCCTGGGAGAACTGTTCGTTGTGCCGATCGACTGTCCGCAAGACGGTGTTGAAGTTGGTGATCACCGATCCGATCAACTGGTCGCGGTCTGCGAGAGCGCCGGTGAGTTGGGCGGTTTGATTGAGCACGTCGGCTATCGATCCACCCTGACCCTGAAATACGGTGATCAGCGAGGAACTGAGGCGATTGACCTGGTCCGGATCCAGCGCTTTGAACAACGGCTTGAATCCACCGAGAAGTGCGTCCAAATCCAATGCAGCCGCGGTGTTCTCGATGGGGATCGTGCCCCCGACGGGAAGCGGCTCAGCGGTCGTCGTACCCTCTATCAACTCGAGGTAGTGGTCGCCGATCAGATTTGACCAACGAACCGATGCGCGCGTGGAGGTCATGAGCGATACTTCACGATCGAGCGAGAACTCCACCTCGGCCTGGGTATTGTCGACGATCGTAATCTTGTCGACTTTTCCGACTTCCACACCTGCAATTTGGACGAACTCCCCCGTGCGAAGCCCGGAAACGTTCGAGAAGACTGCTTTGTATCCGTTCTGGCTGTCGAAGCGCATCTGGCCGAATACCACGACCAGCCCTCCTGCGATCACTATCATGACCAGCGCAAAGACCGAGAACTTGATGATGGATCCGCCGACCTTCATCGGGCCGCACCTCCCGGTGTGCTCCCCAACAACCACTGGAGGAGGTCGGGGTTGTGGTTCGGTTTGATCGATGTCGAATCCGCGATGCTGGCCCCCGTGTCTGCCACCAAATACGGTGTTGGATAAAGGTCTTTGGTGATCGTGGGATAGCAACCCGGCTTTCCACCGGGGCCTCCCTTTGCCGCCACCTTCGGCAGATTCTTGGGGTACTCGTACACATTGTCGCCGAGCAGCAGAGCCGCATCTACGGTGAGAGAGTATCCGGTCTCGGCGACTGCGTTGTTCATGACTTTGCCGCCCAGGACCGATGCGTTCAACAAGCACGGGTACTCGGGGCTGTACTCGGCAAGAAGTTCGGTCGTCGGGACCAGATGGTCATTTGACGCTACGAATCCGTCAACGTTCTCGTTGCCAACATCGGTGGCCGTAGTCCCGAAACCAATCGCGGCCAGCAAAAGTCCACCCACATCCTTCTCTTGTTGTGTGATGGTGTCCGACGTCGTGGACGCATTGTCGAGAACTCCCATGACATCGGGTACGACACCGGCGTATGTGTTCGCTACGATCGCAGACTGTCGGAAGTCTTCCTGCAGCTGCGGCAAGTGCGGGTTCAGCGCACTCAGGTACTGGTTCGATGTCGTGAGGGTCTCCCCCAGTTTCGCGCCCCGACCGCTGAGCCCGTCCGCGACCGCAGTCAGGGTCGCATTCAGCTTGGCGGGATCGATGTGTCCCATCACCGAGGTCAGGCTCTCGAATAGAGTGTTCACCTCGGTAGTGACATTGGTCGAGGTGATTGTCGATCCCGGATGAAGACGGTCAGCCGAGGGGTTCGTCGGCACATTGATGGCCACGTACTTCGAGCCGAATGCCGTTGTCGCTTTGATCTCCGCGCTCGCGTTCGACGGGATGAGGTCAGCCCACTTCGGTTCGACCTCCAGCTGCAACGTTGCCGATCCGTCGGTCATGTCTACACGAGAGACCTTTCCGATCTGTACGCCGTGCATCTGAACCTTCGCACCCGGGTCCATGACGAGCCCAGACCGATCCGCACGCAAGGTAAAGGTATCGTAACGGTCGAAGCCTCCCCGGAACTGAACGAGGCAGAGCGACACGATCCCGAACAGTGAAAGCCCAAGCAGCACGCCAGCTGTCATCAGCCGCGGCGGCGCATGATGGGTTCTCGAAGACGTCAACCCGTTCAATTTCGTCACCGTTAACCCGCCAGGTTGAAATTGCCGGCAGTGCCGTAAATGGCCAGTGACGCCAACAGCGTCACCATGACAACCGCAATGAGAGATGTCCGCACAGCGCGCCCGACAGCTTCACCGACGCCCGCGGGACCACCGGAAGCCGTGTAGCCGTAGTAGCAGTGGATCAGCATCACCACGATCGCCATGAGGATCGCCTGGAGGAACGACCAGAACAGATCAGTTGGGCGCAGGAACGTCGCGAAATAGTGATCGTAGACACCCGAAGACTGCCCGTAAAACACGGTAGTAGTGACCCTCGTCGCCACGAATGACATGATCACAGCCAAGGAATACAGCGGGATGATCGAGATCAGGCCGCCGATCAAGCGAGTGGAGACAAGATACGACATAGACTTGATACCCATGACTTCGAGTGCGTCGATTTCTTCGGAAATGCGCATCGCGCCGAGCTGAGCAGTTGCGCCGGCGCCGATGGTCGCAGCTAGGGCGATACCGGAGATTACCGGCGCAATGATCCGGACGTTGATGAAGGCACCGAAGAATCCGGTGAGAGCCTCCACTCCGATGTTCCCTAGGGACGAGAACCCTTGGATTGCCACCAGCGATCCACCAGATAGGGTCATGAAGCCGACGATGACTACGGTGCCACCGATCACCGCGAGTGCTCCTGAACCCATGCTGATCTCTGCGATGAGACGCAGGGTTTCCTTTCGATACGCGGTGACCGCGTGGGGGGTGTTGCGGGCTGCACGCCAGTAGAACACCCCATGTCCACCCAGGCCTCGCACGGAACGCGAGGGTGTACTGATCACCTTGCGTGCGCGCGGAAATTGTCGTTGCCGCGAGGCTGTCGCTGCCATTGGTCCAATCTCTCTCAGTGCCCTGTACCAAATTTGACGCCGACGGCGGTTACCACGACGTTGATGGCGAACAAGGCCATAAATGAATACACGACTGTTTCGTTGACCCCGTCGCCCACGCTCTTCGGTCCGCCCTTGACGGTGAGGCCGCGGTAACAGGCCACCAGACCGGCAACCAGGCCGAACAAGGCCGCCTTGACCTCTGAGATCACAATTTCCGGAAGTCCGGTGACGAGAGTCAGCGAGGATGCGTAAGAACCTGGAGTGACGTTCTGAATGAAGACCGAGAAACTGAACCCACCTACCAGACCGATCGTGACTACCAAGCCGTTGAGCAAGAGCGCGACAACGGTCGAGGCAAGGACCCGCGGTACGACCAGACGATGGATCGGATCGATGCCCAGAACCCGCATAGCATCGATTTCTTCTCGAATCGTGCGTGCGCCCAAGTCCGCGCACAATGCGGTCGCTCCGGCACCCGCCACGATCAAAACAGTTACGAGTGGCCCGATCTGGGTCACTGCACCCAAGGCGGCACCTGCACCGGACAGGTCGGCAGCACCGAACTCAACCAGCAGGATGTTGAGGGTGAAGACAACCAACACCGTAAAGGGCACTGAGACTAGCAGCGTTGGTACCAACGAAACACGCACTACGAACCATGCCATCAGGAAGAACTCACGCCACTGGAACGGCGATTTGAACGTCGCCTTGAACGTGTCCACACACATCTCGAAGAATCCGCCCACCGCGTGCAATGGAGTGTTGACGAATCGTTCGAGCAGGTAGTTGCTCGGCGCCGCCGTTGAAGGCGTACGGGACTCCCGGGCGATCGCTATCGGCTCCGTGACATCGCTGCTCATCGTCGCACCTCAGATCCGTGCCGAATGCAGTGCATCTGCAGACTCAGCATCTTCATAGTCCACCCAGTCGGTGTCGAGCATGCTTTCCTCGATAGCCGCACGTGCATTGGGCGGGAGCGAATCCATCATCTGACGTACGCGCGCCTGCCGACGGGTAATTGCCTGCCGAAACGGCATTCCGGGCGTGGGCTGAAGTTGGGGCACAATTCCTTTGACGTCGTCTGTGCCACCGTGGTGGTGGCCGGCGTCGACCATCGCCTGTTCTTCCGCCATCTGGGCTTCGTCCTTCTCCTCGGACATGCCGATCGGACCGAGCCGTCGACCTTGCAGGAACTGGTCGACGACCGGTTCATCGCTGGTGAGCAGCACCTCGCGTGGTCCGAACATGACGAGTTCCTTGCGAAAGAGCATTCCAATGTTGTCCGGCACTGTCCGGGCCACGGAAATATTGTGGGTGACAATCAAGATGGTGGCGTCGATCTGCGCGTTGATATCGATCAGCAGCTGCGACAGGTACGCGGTGCGGACGGGGTCCAAACCGGAGTCCGGCTCGTCGCACAAGATGATCTGTGGATCGAGGACTAGCGCGCGCGCCAATCCGGCACGCTTGCGCATTCCTCCTGAGATTTCCCCCGGCAGCTTCTCCTCGGCACCGATGAGACCGACCAACTCCATCTTTTCCATCACGATGCGGCGGATCTCGGTCTCGTTCTTCTTTGTGTGCTCCCGGAGAACGAAGGCGACATTGTCGTAAAGAGTCATCGACCCAAACAACGCCCCGTCTTGGAACAACACACCGAACAGCTTGCGGATCTCGTAGAGCTCATCACTCGAACAGCCCATGATGTCCGTGCCGTCGATGACGATCGATCCCTCTTCAGGACAGAGCAGACCGATCAGAGACTTCAGAAAGACCGACTTCCCCGTCCCGGACGGACCCAACAGCACACTGACCTCCCCTGGGGGAAGGGTCAATGTCACGTCCTTCCAAATCGTCTGCGAACCGAAGGACTTGGTCAGTCCTTCCACTTGCACTTCGACTCCCACCACTACCCTCACCGCCCTTCCAGTACGAATGTCGCAATTCAGCTACCTGCAGAGCGCCTCGCTCGTCCGCGTACTTCTCACCCATGGAACTCAGGGCCGACCGCTCGCGGGTGGACCGGTACTCGCGGTTGGACCGCCCGGATCGAAAGCGCTGCTTCTCGGTCCTCCGATTTCCTGTGTGCCCTGAGTCACAGTGAATCTAAACTAGCACAGGTTTTTCTGAGCGCAAGAAGACGTAGTCTGCCATTATCGGAACGGGACGAGATCTCGACCGCTTGAAGCAAGGGGCGCTGCAATGCGACCCCAAGTGTCTCGAATGTCCGAGATCGCCGATTCGACCCAACAGCGCAAAGACGCGACAATCAGCGTGACCAACCCTTACGCTGCACGCATTTGCGCTGATCAAAGGGGCTCTAACACAGAAAGGAAGAGAGATGATCATCGATCTTGTCGACCCGGTCCAGGGGTTGGTCACGGCAATCGCGTGGCTACTACTCAGAGGGCATCTGCCACCCGTGTAAGCGGACTGCGTTCACGGTTACAACCAATCTCAGCTTAGAAATTGTGCGATCCGGTGGGACCTGATCTTGGATGGTTGCCGAATCCATAACCTCGCCCGGCGCAAGATCGACGCTCCGTTCACAGCTTTCTACGTGAGAAGCCGAAACCTCGCGAATCTGGACGGATTGTTCGCTCTCGCGCCGGGCCTTCGAAGGGCTTCCAACATCAGTTGCAAGAAACTGGCCCGAGAGCTAACCCCCGGCACCTCCGTCTGCCTAACAGAGAATAGATTACTCAACCGCGACACCGTTCATCCCTTGACGCTGCGGTGAATCAGCAGTCCATGCATCGGAGACACAGGACAGAGACGCTTCAGCGATTTGTCCATACCAGCAGCTGGGGTGGGGTATCGCGCTTCTGGCGAGAGCTGGAAAGGGTCAACAACATAATCGGCACATCAAGTCGATTCGTTCGATTTCTTTTTAGATTTTGATGACGTTCATGCTGTAACATCAGTTGACGTTCCAGCGCTTGCCGGAACCGATGAGTGAGGAGATGCTGTGTCCGACTCCGTGCAGACACGTCCGTTGCGCGTTGCGATCGTGGGTGCCGGCCCCGCCGGTATCTACGCAGCCGACGCTCTCATGAAATCCGATGCCGCGTCTGACGGCGGGATCAGCATCGACCTCTTCGAGCGGATGCCTGCCCCCTTCGGTCTGATCCGGTACGGCGTCGCACCCGACCACCCGCGCATCAAGGGCATCATCACCGCCCTGCACAAGGTGCTCGACAAGCCGTCGGTGCGCCTGCTGGGCAACATCGACTACGGCAGCGACATCACCCTCGAAGACCTGCACAATTTCTACGACGCGGTGATCTTCTCCACCGGTGCCAACGCCGACCGCGCCCTGGGCATCCCGGGCATCGAACTGGACGGCAGCTACGGCGCCGCCGACTTCGTCTCCTGGTACGACGGCCACCCTGACGTCCCGCGCACCTGGCCCCTCGAGGCCGAGAAGGTCGCCGTCCTCGGTGTCGGCAACGTCGCCCTCGACATCGCCCGCGTCCTCGCCAAGACCGGCGACGAACTGCTGCCGACGGAGATCCCGGCCAACGTTTACGAGGGACTCAAGGCCAACAAGGCCGTCGAGGTCCACGTGTTCGGTCGCCGCGGACCGGCGCAGGCCAAGTTCACCCCCCTCGAGCTGCGTGAACTCGACCACTCGCCGACGATCGAGGTCATCGTCGA